>CANMHY010000028.1 GCA_947497675.1 Alphaproteobacteria bacterium | reverse complement strand
TATGAATTAATACCGGCTCCTGGAATAAAGTCTTCTCGCATTATCGGTCTTGCAGACGATATTGCCCGTTCAATGAGTGCTGTTTCGACACGGGTTTCCGTAATACCTGGCCAAAATGCCCTGGGAATTGAGCTTCCCAATGATCAAAGAGAAACGGTCTATTTAAGAGAACTCGTTGAAAGCAGTGTTTTTGAACGAAGTGCAGCTCCTTTAGCGCTTGCCCTTGGAAAAGATATTGGAGGGAGTTCTGTCATTGTTGATTTAGCACGTATGCCTCACCTTCTTGTTGCGGGAACGACGGGATCGGGTAAATCCGTTGCAATCAATACGATGATTTTATCTCTCTTATATCGATTGCCGCCAGACAAATGTAAATTTATCATGATTGATCCGAAGATGTTGGAATTGTCCATCTACGAAGGGATCCCACATTTATTGGCGCCGGTTGTTACAGATCCTAAAAAAGCGATTGTTGCTTTAAAATGGACAGTCCGTGAGATGGAAGACCGCTATCGTGCGATGTCAAAACTCGGTGTTAGAAATATTGATGGATATAATGCCCGTGTTTCCTTGGCACATGAAAAAGGAGAAATTTTAACCCGCCGCGTTCAAATTGGATTTGATACGGAAACGGGACAACCGCTTTTTGAGGATCAGCCTTTGGATTTAACTCCGCTTCCTTATATTGTTGTTGTCGTCGACGAAATGGCAGATCTCATGTTGGTTGCTGGAAAAGAAATTGAATCAACAATTCAACGGTTGGCCCAAATGGCCCGAGCAGCTGGTATTCATATTATCATGGCAACGCAGCGTCCCTCCGTTGATGTTATAACAGGAACCATCAAGGCAAACTTTCCAACCCGTATTAGTTTTCAGGTGACCTCTAAAATTGACAGTCGAACCATTTTAGGAGAACAAGGTGCAGAGCAGCTTTTGGGTCAAGGCGATATGCTTTATATGGCAGCGGGAGGTCGCGTTACCCGTCTTCATGGTCCTTTCGTGAAAGATGAAGATGTTGAGGCTGTTGTTTCTTTTTTACGGACTCAAGGGACGCCTTCGTATCTTGAAGATATAACACGAGATGAAGAAGAGGCTGGATTGAATGGAAATGAAGATTCGTCGAAAGATGAACTTTACCAACAGGCTCTTGACCTGGTGTTAAGAGAAGGGAAGGCGTCCACCAGTTTTATCCAACGTCATTTACAAATAGGATATAATCGAGCGGCACGCCTGATTGATCAAATGGAGGCGGAAGGAATTATTTCTGGTGCAAATCATGTTGGGAAACGCGAAATTTTAAGATAACAAATAGGAAAATAAACAATTGGGGTGGCTTTTTTAAAAATCTAGACTATACTACAAAAAACCATGAGGATCTGATGAACGCCGTTTTTTATATGTTTTGTATCGGTATTTTAAGCTTATCGCTGGATTCTCTTCAGGCAAAAGAAGAGTCTCAGGAGGCGTCTTTAGACTTAAAAGCGGCAAATGCTGCGACGGAAGCTGCGGCATTGAAGGGAGGAGAGCCTCTTCCAGATAGACCCCCTTTTTCTCTCAAAAAAACCCTTGAACGTGTTCAGACGTATTTAAACAGTTTTTCAACATTTTCTGCTCATTTTCGTCAAGAGGACCCCGATGGTACATTGAGGTTTGGTCAGCTTTATGTCTCTCGTCCTGGGAAGATGAGATTTGATTATACAGAGCCAACGCGTCTTATTCTTGTCTCAGATGGGGCTTGGATTTCATATGATGATCCAGAATTAGAGCAGGTAAGCTACGTTCCCCTTTCGTCAACCCCAGCTTCCTTTATTTTAAGCGAAAAAATAGATTTTAGTTCAGCTCTTGTCGATAAAATAGAATTTTCTCCTGAAGATGAGATTTTAATCTCGCTTCGAAATAAATCTGAACCAGATTTAGGGGTGCTTATCTTAACATTTAAAGATCACCCTCTTCGTCTGACCGGATGGCAAGTTGTTGATCAAACAACACAAACCACGCTTGTTGTTTTAAAAGATTTAGATGTGGGAATAACGCCTCCTTCTGGAAGTTTTGAGCTTTCCAATCCATCCCGCTCCTAAATTGGTTGACTTTTGAAGTTGTCCCCGATATACACGAAAGATCCTAAGGCTTTAAACATTTAAAAAAGATGTTAAAAGATCTTGGAGATTTAAGTTTGTTTATCTTTGGTAAAAGCAGTTAAGAGGTTTATTGTGAAGCGCACATATCAACCGAGCCGTCTTGTTCGGAAACGTCGACATGGATTTAGAAGCCGTATGGCCACACCAAATGGACGTCGGATTCTCTCCCGTCGCAGAGCAAAAGGTCGTCATCGGCTTTCTGCTTAATCTCTCCTGTGGATGAAAGGCTTAACGTTTTTCATGATGGATCGATGTCAATTTCCTATGCCTACGATTCTTCAAGGTTCCCCTAAGGCTTTTTCTCGGCATACTCTCAAGAAACGTTTTGACTTTTTAAACGTTGCAAAAGAGGGACGTAAAGCGGTTATGCCAAGTCTTATCGTTCAGGCGATCCTTAAAAAAGGCGATGAAGGGGTCCGAGTTGGGTTTACAGCAACGCGCAAGATCGGATCTGCTGTTGTTCGAAATCGGGCACGTCGCCGTCTAAGATCTACTGTGGATTTGGTTGCGAAGGAAAGAACTCTCAATGCAGGAGACTACGTTCTTATTGCACGTCAAACAACGGCAACGGTTCCTTTTGAAGTTTTAATGAAGGATTTTAGGAAAGCCCTGACATATGTTTCTTAAAAGAGCAACAGTTATGATGACCTTCCCCCTTCTTCTTATTTTAAAGGGCCTGCTTAAGGTCTATAAACTTTTTCTCTCTCCTTTATTAGGCCCAAGGTGTCGTTTTTTTCCATCATGTTCTGATTATGCGTCTGAATCACTTTCTTCCCATGGCATTGTAAGGGGCTTTTTATTGACTTTAAAACGGCTTTTAAAATGTCATCCCTGGGGAAGGGAAGGGTGGGATCCTGTTCCTCAACCGAGTTTTGAAAAATCCTTTAAGGAAAATTTTTTTAGAAAGCTTTAATTTTAGACTTTAACTGAATTGAGTTATCATCATGAATCAAGAAAATCGAAACCTTATTATTGCTGTTATTTTGTCTGTTGGGATTTTTTTGGGCTTCAATTACTTTTTTGAAGATACAAAACCCCAGCCCCTACAAAAAACCACACAAAAAGCCTCAGAATCAACAGACCTGCCTTCTGAATCTCTTTCTGATATGCGTCCCAAACCGCAAATAATATCGGAATCTTTGGTTGTGTCACGGGAGAAACTCATAGAGTCACGGCCTCGGGTTGAAATTAAAACACCTTATCTTCAGGGGTCCATAGACCCAAGAGGTGCTCGTATTGATGATCTTAAGCTTGTCCGGTACCACACAGCAGTTGATCCAAAAAGTCCCGAGATTATTTTGTTCTCACCTGAGGGCACAAAAGATTTTTATTATGCAGACTTTGGATGGGTTTCTCCTTTAAAAGATTTGATACTTCCAACGTCCGAGACAACCTGGGCCCTTGACGGGACCCTTTTGACACCGGAGTCACCGTTAATTTTAAAATGGACAAATGGACAAGGTCTCTATTTTGAACGTATTATTTCTGTGGATGAGCAATATTTGTTTACCATCGCGGATCGTGTCGAAAACAAAAGTGGGAGTCCTGTTGTCCTCAATCCCTATGGACTTATATCGCGTGGCGGAACACTTCCTCTTTCTGGGTATTATGCCCTCTATGAAGGTCCTCTCGGCGTTTTAGATGGCAGCTTAAATGAAGTTTCCTATGAAGATGTCCGTTCTAAGAAAAACATAAGTTACGCGTCCATTGGTGGCTGGATCGGCATGACTGATAAGTATTGGCTTTCTGCCCTGATTCCAGATCCGGCAATGTCCCTTGAGGCACATTTTAAAGCTGTCGGAACTGAAACCCCGACACCTCTCTATCAAACGGATTTCCTTGGAACAAGCGTAACCCTCGAGCCTGGAGCCACAACCACACTTACCCATCATCTTTTCGCAGGGGCAAAAGTGGTAACGCTTCTTGATGCTTATGAAAAAACGTTGAATGTTCCTAAGCTTGATCGAGCCGTTGATTTTGGCTGGTTTTATCTTATTACAAAACCCTTGTTTTATGTTCTGACGTATATCAATACGTGGACTCAGAACTTTGGTGTGAGCATATTGATTTTAACCGTTCTTGTTAAATTACTCTTTTTTCCATTGGCCAATAAATCTTATAAGGCCATGGGACGCATGAAGAAACTTCAGCCTGAAATTACAAAGCTTCAAGCGCATTATAAAGATGATAAGATCAAGCAGAATCAAGAGCTTATGGCGTTTTACAAAAGACATCGTGTGAATCCCATGGCAGGGTGTTTGCCACTCGTTATTCAAATCCCCGTCTTTTTTGCTCTTTATAAGGTGCTCTTTATTTCCCTTGAAATGCGCCATGCGCCGTTCTTTGGATGGATTCATGATCTCTCAGCGCCAGACCCAACAACACTTTTTAATCTTTTTGGTCTTATCCCTTGGACGCCTCCAAGTTATTTAATGATTGGCCTTTGGCCTTTGATTATGGGGGCAACGATGATTCTACAACAACGTATGAGTCCTCAGCCTGCAGATCCAACACAGGCCAAAGTTATGATGGTGATGCCGGTCTTTTTTACGTATCTCTTGTCTCAATTTCCTGTTGGTTTGGTCATTTACTGGGCCTGGAGTAATATTCTTACAATTGGTCAACAAGCTCTTGTGATGAAACTTGATCGTGGGGACACTCACCAAAGACAAGAAAAGGCATCCAATCGTGACAAAAATAAACGAAAAAAGTAAGGCTCCCGCGCCCAAAGAATTAACGCCAGAGAATCTCTTTACAAAACTCTGTACTTTTGAAAAGACTGTGACGGCTGTTCGCGATCTTCCCACAACCAATCTTCCAGAAATTGCTTTTGTGGGACGTTCTAATGTCGGAAAGTCGAGTCTCTTAAATGCCCTCTGTGGTCGTGTGCGTCTCGCTCGGATGTCTCACACGCCGGGCCGTACGCAAGCCTTGAATTACTTTAATTTGGACGGTCTGTGTTATCTTGTGGATTTACCTGGGTATGGATATGCCAAAGTTGCACGTTCTAAAGTCATTGCGTGGGGAGAGACCGTAGAAGCCTATTTAAATGACCGTCCGACCTTGATGCGGGTTTTTGTTCTCGTGGACAGTCGTCATGGACTGAAACCTCTTGATGAATGGATGATGTCTCTCCTTGATAGAGCCGCCCAGTCCTACCAAATCATTTTGACAAAGGTCGATAAAGTCTCTGCCGGTCATCTTTCTGAAATCAAAGAACACATTACGGAAAGTTTAAAATTTCATGCGGCAGCCTATCCAGAAATTCTCGCAACAAGTGCGCGCGATAAAAAAGGCCTCGACGACTTGAAAAAAAGTTTTTTTGATGTTTTGTTTCCAGGGAGCCGCAAGGAAATAGAGACAAAAAATTAAACTAAGGACCATAAATTTATGAAACGTTGTCCATGGTCTGGAATCGATAAGCCTCACTATGCCCATTACCATGACACGGAATGGGGAATCCCGGTTCATGATGACCACAAACATTTTGAAATGTTGATTCTTGAAGGGGCCCAAGCAGGATTATCTTGGGAGACAATTCTTAAACGACGGGAAAGTTATCGGCATCTTTTTAAGAACTTTGATCCCCAAAAAGTTGCTTGTATGACAGATTCCGAACTGGAAACCCTCTTAACGGACCCCTCTATTATTCGAAATCGACTCAAGGTTTTTTCGGCGCGCAAAAATGCACAAATTTTTCTGAAAATTCAACATGAATTTGGGTCTTTCGATGCTTATGTATGGCGTTTTGTTGATGGAAAACAAAAAATAAATCGGCCGCGGACGCTTCAAGAAGTTCCTGTTTTCACGTCTGAATCTGATGCTCTCTCTAAAGATCTGAAGAAGCGTGGGATGAGTTTTGTTGGATCCACTATCATATATGCATATATGCAAGCCATTGGGATGGTTGATGACCACATGGAGGGTTGTTTTAGATCAATTTTAACTAAGAATACTTAGGAAAATTTATCACAAAGGCTTGCAAGAGCTCTTAATTCTTCTGAACAACCCCTCCTTGAATCTCTCCGTTGATTTTGGATCCTTCTTCGAGGAAGATTTTACCTTTTCCAGATTCAAAGGTCACAGTTTCTTCGATAAGGCTCTTGTTTGTGAGTCTGAGCTCTTGAGCGTTTTCATCAGAGTTATCTCCAAACCAAGATAAAAATGAGCTCTTAACCTCACTGTTCTTTTTAATGAGAAGCGTGCGCGCTGTTGTCTTATTAAATAGAGTTTTATTTGCTGTGAGCGTCATATCTCCAAAATCACTGTCATTTGCCGTAAAATTACCGACGGCAACAGTTTTGTCACGAACGGCTAATTTTGTGACGTCGACAGGTCCTGTGACGTTAAGATTTTGACAAAGTAGCTCTGTCGCATTCAAAGGCCCTGAAACCGTTAAGTCTCCAAAGTATCCTTTGCTTCCCGAAACTGGACCTGTAAGCGTCGCATCTTTATGAACAGAAACACCTTCAAATGTGAAAGGTCCGGTGATGGTGAGATTTTCAAATTGTCCATTGATCCCTTTTACAGAGCCTGTAATCGTGCCATCATGAACGACGCTAAGATCTTTAAAGGTGAGAGGACCTGTCACTGAAACTTCTTCTGTCTTGACTTTGGATAAAGTCGCAACACCTAATGTATTAATGCTTTTTACAGTGACATTGGAAAGATTTGTATCTCCCATCGAAAGTTCCCCATAAGCGGGGACAGAAAAAAGAAGAGGAAGGGCAAGAAGAAAAGATTTTTGCATGGGAAGATTCCTTTTTATTTTATTATATTTTTCAACAAGGTATATGTATAATGTGCTCTGAAAAGTTCTTTGATGCAAGGGGATAAATATATGAGCTTTCAAATTAAGATCTTTAAAGGTCCTGAAATTTTACCCTATGTTGAAACTCTTGCTGATATGACGCTCGAGGCTTTTTTCGAATACCCATATCTTTATGTTGGAAAAAGAGAAGATGAGCTTTCCTATCTAAAAAGCTATGCATTAAGCCCTAGCGTGAGTTTATTATAACGATCGATAAAAAATCCCTAAAACCCAATCAGGGATTGGATTTGAAGGTTTTTTAATTGTATACACCAAAGCCATTAAGCAGGGCCGCCTCAGGAAAGATTTATTCTGCCCCCTTTGAGATGATATTTTTGAGAGTATCTTGATTCCAACCACAGGCCTTGCGAGCACCCTTGATGCTCATGCGTGTCGTGGGACCCAGACTCTGCACGTAGGTCTGCAGCATGTTATAGCAAAGGTGCCGCAGGACTGACATCACCTCTGCTGAATTGCCCTTTCGCGTGCGTAGATAATCCTCATCAAACGACATGTCCAGCACCCAGTGGAAGGCCTCCACCGCCCAATGTGACCGCACAGCTTCCAATAGTTTATCTGCTTTCTTTTGCAGAGAAGAGATGTAATACCTTGTTTCAGATGATTTTTTTCCATTTTTTTCTGTAATACTTTCAATGCGAATGAGGCTTTGGATCGTTTTCCAATGGGGATGGAGGTC
>CANMHY010000027.1 GCA_947497675.1 Alphaproteobacteria bacterium | reverse complement strand
TCCTAAAAGAATTTGAGACAAATATGTCTCCTCACTTATGGGCTGAGATTCAAGCGCTCAATATTGAAAAAGAATCTCAAAAGGCCTTTATTCGAGAAGGATTAGAAACAGAAACTGAATAAAAGAATTAAAAGTATATCGTTATTTATTTTTTGAGAGGATTGCGTCCTCTCTTTTTTGAAAAAGGAAATAGACAGATGAGCACAAAAGAATTGACACCTCGTATGGATGAGTCAGAAGAAGAGCAAGAAGTTATTTTAGAGTCTAAGGAAACCCCCTTACAATTAAAACGTCTTTTGAAATCTGGAAAAGAGCGTGGGTATATTACCTATGAAGAACTGAATGAAGCGCTTCCTCAAGATAAGCTTTCTTCAGAGCAAATAGAAGATGCGATGACTCTTATTTCTGAAATGGGCATAAATATTGTCGAGTCGGAAGAAGATGTTGAAGAAGTCGAACGTCCTGTTGATGTCGAAGAAGAGGAAACAGAAGCGGTTGTTGAAAGTTCTGGTCGAACAGACGATCCTGTTCGGATGTACTTACGTGAAATGGGAAATGTTAAACTTCTTTCAAGGGAGGGGGAGATAGAGCTTGCAAAGCGTATTGAGGCTGGGCAAGAAATGATGATCTCAGGAATTTGTGAAAGTCCTTTAACATTACGCGCGCTTCTAAGGTGGCGGCAAGATATTATAGATCATAAAATGCTTTTGCGAGACCTTGTGGTTTTAGACCTCGGGGGCGATGCCGATGTAAATCCTGAGGATATTATTTCAGGAAAAGTATTGGAAAAAGAGCCTGTCCAAGAAGTTTCTGACGAAGAGTTTATGTCTGAGACAGAAGAAGAAACACAAGAGGAATCTTCTGAAACAGCCGTTAGTTTTGTTGAAATTGAAGAAGCTTTGCGGCCCCGTATTTTAGAAAGTTTAGATAGGGTAATTGCGTTCAAAGAAGATCTCCAAAAAACACATAAAAAAGGAGATTCTAAGAAAGAAAAGAGCCTCAAAAAAGCACTCTCTGAGCTTGTTGCAAGTTTAAATCTTAATCAGGCACGCATTGATGAAATGGTGAATGAACTTTATGAGATGAACCGCAAGCTTCTCCAATTGGAAGGAAAACTCCTTCGTCTTGCTGAAACGGCTGGGGTAAAAAGAGAGTCTTTTCTCAAAGAATATCTTGGGCATGAACTTGACTCAGACTGGGTCGATCGGGTTAGTCAACTGACTCAAAAAGGATGGGCGAAATTTGTTGAAGTGAGCCGTAAAGAAATCACAAAGACGAGGGCTGATATTGCGAAAGTGATTTCAGGACTCGATCTTGACGTCTCTGAGTTCAAAAGGATTGTCTCTGCTGTTCAAAAAGGTGGCCGTCTTGCGTCCGAAGCTAAAAAAGAGATGATCGAGGCGAATCTTCGTTTGGTTATTTCGATTGCAAAAAAGTATACCAATCGTGGGCTGCAATTCTTAGACTTGATTCAAGAGGGAAATATCGGTTTGATGAAGGCCGTTGACAAATTTGAATACCGTCGGGGGTATAAATTTTCGACGTATGCCACTTGGTGGATTCGGCAAGCGATTACAAGGTCCATTGCGGATCAGGCGCGCACCATTCGGATTCCGGTTCATATGATCGAGACAATTAACAAGCTTGTACGTACATCCCGTCAGATGATGCATGAGATTGGACGTGAGCCAACAGCTGAAGAGCTTTCAGAACGTTTAATCATGCCGCTTGACAAGGTTCGTAAAGTGTTAAAAATTGCAAAGGAACCCATCAGTCTTGAAACGCCCGTTGGTGATGAAGAAGATAGTCATTTGGGGGATTTTATTAAGGATGAAAATGCGGTTCAACCTCTTGATGCAGCAATTCAATTGAATTTGCGTGAAACCACAACACGAATCCTCGCAACGTTGACACCAAGAGAAGAGCGTGTGCTCAGAATGCGCTTTGGGATTGGAATGAACACGGATCATACCTTGGAAGAGGTCGGACAGCAATTTTCTGTCACGCGTGAGCGTATTCGTCAGATTGAAGCGAAAGCCCTTCGAAAGCTAAAGCACCCCATTCGTTCACGCAAGCTTAAGAGCTTTATTGATTAAGGTGTCTCTTCAAGATCGAATGACCCAGGGGTTAAAGGATATGTACAATCCTCTTTTTTTAGAGGTTGTAAATGACTCTGAACAGCACAGGGGTCATAAAGGGATGGAAGGGAGGACGGTGTCGGGAAAGCTTGAGTCGCATTTCAGCGTAACGCTTGTGTGTGATGCCTTTCTAAATCTAACTCGGATTCAACGGCACCGGCATTTTTATGATATTTTATCAAAGATTCTTGAAAAAAAAACCTATTCAGAGATTCATGCTCTTTCTTTGAGGCTCGTCAGCCCTGAAGAATTTGAGCGGAATCTCTGAATAGGAAAAGAGGTCGCATTCTTACCTCAGTAGATTTCTTAAGCTTGACTCGCTAATAAAATCGCCACATTAAAATTTTTTCTGTTTCTTACCTTTGTGATCTTGTGGAGTGCTGTCATCCTATTAACAGACTCATGAACCGTTTGAAGTTGCCTATTCATCTGTGCGTTCCAAGCTCTCATTGCGGGAGTAATCTCTTGTGCTTTGCTAGATAAAACCTGGAGGGTTGTTCCAACAGAAGGTGTGGACCCTCTGGTGCTTGGCAATCCCGTGAGGGCGACGGATCCAGAGATGGAAGAGGACGTTGATGCCGTTCCTAAAGTCGGAATTCTGAGCGGTGGTGTTGTTTGATGACCAACAGGAAGAAGGGTGCTCTCTTGTGGTATAAGGGCAAACGAGAGAGGCATTCCTATTTGGGTTAAACCAAGGCCAGGTCCATAAGAAAATTTCTGAAGGGTCTCGAAAGGGGCAACGGAAGATCCGATTGCTGATTTCTGAGGAGCAGCTGTATCTTTAAAGGCCATGACGATTTGTTCGACAAGTTCATGAGCTTTGGCAAGCAGCGCCGTTGGCTCAAGAAGATAATGTTTGCTTTCTTGGAAAGACGATTTAAAAGCGTCAATCACGGATTGGATGGATTCCAGGCCGGCGTTTTGAATGTGTTCGACGTTCGATCTAATGCTCGCGATTATGGTTTGATCAACCTCAGGATTTTCAGAAAAGCTGCTTTTAAGATCATCAAGTGATGCGAGTATAGGAGCTACTACCTTTTTTTGAAAATCAGTGATCATATCTTGAATTGGCTGAATAAAATTGTTCCCAAGCATTTCAAGAGCGACTTGTGTTTGAAGTCTATCATCGACATTTAGAAAGCTCTCGGCGGCGAGACGTCTCTGTTTTTCTTGTTGAGTCGTCTGTTCTGCCAGGAGGCGTTGCTGCTTTTCTGCTTCAAGCTGTTTTTGTGCAAGAGCCTCTGCAGTGCTTAATTGAAGAGAAGCTTGTCGTTTAAATTCCTCAAACTCTGCAAGGGCAGCAGCAAGTTGTGCAGCGAGCGCTCTATTTGCAGATTCATGATCCAAGGTACTTACGAAAACAACGTCCCCTTTATTATCTTCTGTGATTGTATCATCGGAAGCTGCAGCCCCTTGAAGAGGTTGTGGTTGAAGAACGGTAGGTGGAGCGATAATGGCATCAGGAAAAATGTTAAAAGAAGGCGTTAAAGGGTTGCCTGATGGTGCTTCAATCTCTTGTCCTTGATCATCGAGATTAACAGTTGGTGAACCTGCAAGAGATCTTGCAGGTGAATGTGGTGCGGAAGCCGTATTTGAAGAAGATACTTCTACTAATTCATTATCAGGATCTTCTACGGGAGGGACCCCCGAAACAAGCGCCGTTAAGGTTGGTGCAGGTATTACATTAGAAAGAGATGTTAAATCTGCTGAGGCGTCGCCTGAAACAGGAAGGACTTCTGAAATATCAAGTGCAGGAGATCCTGCTGGTGATCTATCTTGTGGGTGGGAAGAAGAATCGGACGGAGCTGGAAGTAGTACCTGCTCAAATTCATCATGCAACTCATTTTCACCGTCGTCTACAGGAATGGCACCAGAAACAGGCGTTGGTGCATGTACAGATAAAACATCAGAGGGTGAACTTAACACTGCTGAAGCGTCGACTGGAACTGATAGATCATTTTGAACCACAAGAGCAGGAGATGCGGGATGAGGTCTATTTTCTGATGCAGCAGAAGTTGAATCTCCTATAGCTGGAGCGAGATCTGTGAGATGTTCTGATGGCACTCTTGGTATTTCTTCAAAATTGTTTTCGTCGTCAGAAGGAGGAGCCATAAACTCTCCATCAGGACCAATAACCACATTGATAAAATCTAATTCATTGTCAAGGTCAGGGTCTAAAGTTGGGGCCTGCTTGAGAGAAGTAATTTCAGCTTGTGCTAATTGAGATGGGTTTACGGTCATGTCTCCAGGGCGACGAGCGGAGGGAAGCTCTGCACTTTCTGACGGTGGGGCAATCACTCCAGTTGGATGAGCATCCTCATCACTATCACCCATCTCAAAGATGAATTTATCGCCTTCAGATGAGACAGGGGAAAGAAGATCAATTGGAAGAGAATTCTCTTCTTCTTGAACTGAAGAAAGGCTGAATTCTGCTTTTTTGGCTGCGCTTGATTCAACGGAAGGGAGTGCAGACGGAGTAGGTGATATGGAGAGGAGTTCCCTACCCCTCAAAATGGCATCGATTGGCTCTTGAAGGTCAGCGGTTGTTTTTTGTTCGTAATATTCTTGGTTTACTTTAAGGAGCTGACCCCAGGCTTGTAAGGGGCTCTTACGATCGACTGAGAGAAGTCGGCTCTTTAAAATAGGGTCGATGACTTTAGCAGAAAGGGTCGTGCTGAGGAGTGTGTAGGCCGACTGAAGTTTCTCAAAAGCTCTCTGTAATAGGCCAAAAATCTCAAGAGTTTCCTCAATGGCATCAGGAGCCACTAAGAAGGCTAAATGTGTCGAATGGGTAAGATACGACGCTCCGCCCATCCATGCAGTTGTTTTCTCAATATCGTCAGGCATAAGGGAAGGATGTTCGTTTTTTGGCATCGAGGTTTGTGTTGTATCTCTCAGGAAACGTTCAAGATTTTCCATCTGAGAAATAAAAATCTGCAATTTTTGAGCTGCACGGCCTTTGAGTGTTAAAACGCGCTCTCTTTCACGTTTGAGGGCTTCAGACACAGCGCTTTCATCTGCATAAAAATAAGAAGAAGATAAAGCTGAACTTGATTGTATTTTCCAACCTGTTACTTGCATCATTCTCCGCATTAAAGCTTCGACATAAGTTTGAAACTCAACCCTTCTGGGAGGATTTATCAATTCTTTGATATCTGGAGAGTAGTTCAGGGCTTTTCTAATATCTGAAAGAGTCAACACCTCTTCTAAATTAGAAGGAAAAAGATCTCTTGAGATTTTAAGAAACCCTTCCTCGTCTCCGTCCTCTTCACGGTCTTCTTCTAAAACAGGGGAAAGCTGACCCTTTGAGGATATCTGAGCAGAAGCACCTCTTCTCTTCTCTTCTCTCTCTTCTGTTTCCTCTTCCATACCGGATGCAGGATGAAAATTTAAACCTAAACCACTCACGACTGCAAAAACAGACGGGGTTAACAAATAAAAGGGCAACATGCGGTGTTTCATGATATATTCTACCTCGATGTTTAAGTTTATAAATTTGGAAGAGGAACCTCATTTTTATGGGCGGATTTTTATCCTTTATAACCCTCTTCATATTTTTAGTATGAACACCTTTATTCAAAAATTCAAAGAAAAACCAAGAAGTGTTTCTTAGCTGTTTGAAAAAAAAGAAAAGAAAATGAGAAAATAAAAACTCTAATTTTGAGACTAAAATTAAGAGAAAATATAGTATTTTATTAAATTTTATTGTTTTTTAAGAGGTTGTTTATTTTGAAGTGCAGAAATAAGACCTGATATTTTTCCACCAGATCTTTCAATAATAGATGCGTACTCTGATCTTTGTGTAACACTCATGCTAACGCCTTCTAAAAGAACATCAAAAATTTTAAATGAAGTGTCCTTTTTATAGACAAGCCACACAATAGTGATGGGATACCCGTCAGGCGTCTGGAGTCGTGAATTTACTTTTATTCCGCCATCCGTTAGAGCACGTGTCGTGGAGACAATGAATTGATCTTCAGGATTGTACTGACTAAATTTAGACGCATAATTATCGGCAACAGAATCATCAAACAGATCAATATATTCTTGCTTTTCTTCATCTGTTGCTTGACGCCAATAACGACCTAAGCAAAATTTTGCAATTGATTTTGTTGAAAAATGAGATTTGAAGAGTTCTTTAAAACGTGTCTTTCTTTCCGTCGATGAAATTGTTTTTGAGGTGAGGAGAGATGTTGCTTCCTTTCCAAGATTAACAATGAACTCTTTTGCATCTCCTTGGCCTTGGGTTGTCAGAGAAGAAGACTCTTCTGTTTGAGGTGCAGGTTCAGTGTTTGCAGATAAAATAGAAACACTAAACGTACTGAGATTTAAAAAAAAGAGGACGAAAGGAAGTGTAAAACGCAACATGGTGAGACCTCAGGAGTTGAAAGGGTTTTGATCTTTAGTCTTCCTCGGGCTGGGGATGATCAGAGTCCATAGCAGAATTTGTTTCATCATTATCATCAAATTCTTTGTGATGCAATACTTTGGAACGTTTGTGTTGCCAGTAGAGACTGCGGAGTGCTGCATAGTAATCTACAGATGTTTCTTCTAGATTTTCAACCATGGTAAGGACATGGCTTCTTTCATCAGCATAAGTTGCAACAATACGAATATCCATAAGAGTGCGACGATCGTGGTGAATAGCATAGTAGTTGAAGGGATCAGCAAAGAAATCTCCAACCATGCCAAGAAGTCCTCTGAAGTCTGTTGGACCCAAAATAGGCAGAACGAGATAGGGACCAGGATCAGCTCCCCATGTGGCGAGCGTTTGACCAAGATCTTCTGTATGCGGAGGAAGGTCGACTTCTGAGGCAACATCAAAGAGGCCTAAAAGTCCAAATGTTGTGTTTATAATAAAGCGGGTTAAGCTCTCGCAGGCACGGTCAAGTTTACATTGTAAAACATCATTTAAAAAGTAAACGGGTGTTGCAAGATTGTTGAGGACACAATGGATGCGTTTTTGGACAAAAGGTGGAACGACGCCTCGATAAATATGGACCAAAGGATTAAAAAGAAGACCCTCTAAAACGCGGTTGAATTCAAAAACAACGCGGTTGAAGGGCTCAAGAGGATCGTAGGGTTCTGTTGAACTCTGATGCGTGTAAAGGGGGACCGCGGACGACGGGCTAAGAGAAAGGTTTTTAGCATTTTCATAGATAGTTGAGTGTGGCGGAATGACATCTGAATTTGCCGAAGGAATACAAAGCGTCAATCCCATAAATAAGAAAGCGACACTTAAAGTTGTCTTTCGAAAAACTGAAGACATTTTCATTCTAAAGAGGAACATGATAGAGGGCAGGTTTTTTCTCCCAACTGTTTTTAAAGATCTCAAATTATTCTTAAGATCTAAACTTAAAAAACGAATGAAAGCAATGAAATCTACTTCACTCTGTTTTTGAAATGTGTTTTTTTACAATTTTTTAAAAAAATGCAACACTTTGAAAGCGAAAAAAATATCTCTCTAAAAGAAGAAAAACGTCATAGAAAGAGCGCTTCTTTCATGAATTCCCATTGACACCCATCTCATCCCATGCTATCCTATAAAGATGGGGGGAGTTATCTTCTCTGTTGAGTTGTCTTTGTTTTGGGTTATGTGGTTTATGTTATTATTTCTGTCAACATTTATAAACAAAATAGACAGAAAGGGCCGCGTCTCGGTCCCCGTTTCTTTCCGGGCGTCGCTTTCTCAAAGTATTTTTCAAGGAGTCGTTGTTTTTCGTTCTTATAAATATCCTGCACTTGAAGTTTGTGGGATGGAGCGCATGATGAAACTTTCTGAAAGTGTTGATCGTCTGGATCAGTTTTCAGATATACAAGATGATTTTTCAGCAACATTGTTTGCCGATGCTCATTCTCTTC
>CANMHY010000026.1 GCA_947497675.1 Alphaproteobacteria bacterium | reverse complement strand
TATGAAAGATCAGAAGAAAACAGAATATCGGAACAAACAAAAAAAAACTGTCGTTCCCTATATCCCGGCCAGTAAAAATCTTCCGGAAGTTACGGTAAAAGCAGTTGTTTTAGGAATTATTTTAGCCGTCATTCTTGCTGGATCGAATGCCTATTTAGGGTTAAAGATTGGACTTACTGTCTCTGCCTGTATTCCTGCTGCCGTTATATCCATGGCTGTTCTTCGTTTTTTTAAAACGTCCAATATTCTTGAAAATAATATGGTACAAACAATTGCCTCCGCAGGTGAAGTTCTCGCAGCCGCAATCATTTACACCCTCCCTGCCCTCATCCTTCTTAATTTTTGGACCTACTTCCCCTTTCTTGAAACGGTTTCCATTGCGTGCATTGGCGGTATTATGGGCGTTCTTATGTCTGTCCCTCTGAGACGCGCCATGATTATAGACAACCCTCTTCCCTTTCCAGAAGGTGTTGCCACAGCAGAGGTTTTAAAGGCTGGAGATGGAAATACCACAGGCGCCAGCGACATGCTTGTCTCTGGAATTTTAGCGGCTCTCATTAAGCTTTTCCAGAGTGGATTTCAGATGATTGGAGAAACAGCGTCCGTCTTCACCTCTGTAGGACCAACGCTTTTTGGATGTGGAACAGGGCTTTCAACAGCCCTCATTGGCGCAGGATACATCGTTGGAATTCGCATCGGAATTTGTTTTCTGATTGGTACTGTGATTGTGTGGATATTTGGAATCCCGATCTATGGCGCCATTTATGGTCTTCCCGAAGCTGATTCTTTAGCGGCAACGGCTCAAATGATTTGGGCTCAAAAACTCCGGTACATTGGTGTCGGAGCCATGATCGTTGGAGGTGTCTGGACACTTATTACGCTCGTAAAACCAATTGTTGCAGCCGTCAAATCTTCCTATGCGGCTCTTAAACATACACATCTCACAGAAGCAACAGCAATTCCACGGACTGAAAAAGATATTCCCATGACCTATGTTCTTGCGGGATCACTCTTCCTCATCATTCCAGTGGCTGTTATCTTTTTCTACATCTTGAACAAAAGTCATATGCCCATCTCCACGGGATTGTTCGGAGCCACAATTGTCTTTGCCACTGTTTTCTCCTTTTTTATTGGCTTTTTATGCTCTGCTATTGGAGGATATATGGCAGGCATCGTGGGATCTTCCTCGAATCCGCTCTCAGGGGTTACAATTGGAGGTGTTTTAAGCGTTTCTTTCCTCCTTCTCTTGCTCCTTGGGACTCAGATTGACTTTAGCATAGATCCCAACGCCGCTGGCACTGCTGCAGCCTTCGCAATCATTATTGGAGCTGTCATTGCCTGCGCCGCAAACTTAAGCTGTGATAATCTTCAAGATCTAAAGGCAGGGCAACTCGTTGGATCCACACCCTGGAAACAGCAAGCTCTTTTAATCGTAGGCGTTGTTGTGGGGGCCATCGTCATTACCCCTATTTTGCAACTTCTTTATGAAGCTTATGGAATTGGAACATCCCTTCCACGCCCTGGAATGGATCCCACACAAGCCCTTGCCGCACCACAAGCGACGGTAATGGCCTCCGTTGCAAAAGGGATCTTTACCCACAATCTCGAGTGGACCTATGTGGTTTTGGGGGGACTCATTGCAATTGCCAATATTATTCTCAATAAAATTCTAAAATCCATCGGCAGCGATTGGACCTTTCCAGCACTTGCTGTAGCGTCAGGGCTCTATCTCCCCTACACCGTCTCCGTCACAATCTTTTTGGGATCCCTTTTAAGTCTTTTGGCCCTGAGGGTCATAAAGGCAAAAAAACGTTCTAAAAAGTTTACAGGTGACGACGTTGCCACCTGTGAGCGCCGTGGACTTCTTTTTGCATCAGGAACGATTGCAGGAGAGTCTTTGGTTGGAATTCTTCTCGCTATTCCTTTTGCGCTTTACCAGTCAACAGACATCTTCAAAGTAAATCTTGGTTTTGGATCTGATGTAACAATGCTTTTAGGCGCCCTCGTGACAGGTCTCTTTTGCTTTTATTTCTTCAGAACAGGAAGCACTCCTTTTTCCAAGAAATAGAGAAAAATTTTTCTTTAAAAGCCCGCTTTTTATAAAGAGCGGGCTTTTTTAAGATTTTTGGAAGACCATTCAGAAAATGGCTCAAGAAGCTTTAAGGGCGCATGTGGAGACTCTTAGAAAGATGGGTGAACACATCAATTCCCCTTCAAGTTTAGAAGAAATCATGCAAAACAAAGAGGATAAAGAAGCGGTTGCTTTTCTCGTCACTATCCCCTCTGAAAAAACCATGAAATAGCAAATGACACATTCCTTCGGTTTTTGCTGCGATTTTCTCAGATGATTATTGCCCCGTTTTCGCGTGCAACGCTCGAAAAAGTTGATCACTTTGATATGCAAGAAACAAAACGGGGAACAGCTGGATTTGGCTCCACGGGAAAAATGTAACGCATAGCACCTCATCGCACCACAATCATAAACAAAAGAATTTTCTTGTCCTCTCCTTAAAAGATCGTTATAGAGGAGGAGTAAGTTCTACCAGAAAGGGGTGATTAATAGTGTTGGTTCAAGTTCGAGACAATAACGTCGATCAAGCGTTGCGTGTCTTAAAGAAGAAAATGCAACGCGAAGGTGTTTTTCGTGAAATGAAACTTCGGAGACATTTTGAAAAACCTTCTGAAAAACGCGTTCGTGAATCTTCTGAAGCTGTGCGCCGTGCGCGCAAGCTCTTAAGAAAACGCCTTGACCGCGATGGATATTAATCCTATAGTTTTTAGGGCCTCTTAGGAGGCCCTTTTTATTTCTCTACTTTAAGTTATCTCGTTTAAATTTTCTTGTTATCCTCTTAGAAAAAGGTTTGACATGGCTTCACTTTCCCTTTCTGCCCTCTCTTTTGTTGTCATCAGTTGTAGCCTCTCTCCCACGAGTAAAAGCGCAATTCTTGCAGAGCATGCAGCAACTTTTCTTAAACAAGACGGCTATAGTGTTGACTTTATAGACCTGCGTACCGTCACATTGCCCTTCTGCAACGGTATAAATAATTCTGCCTATGATCACCCATCCGTCAAAGACCTCCATGATCGCATTTTAAAGGCAGATGGCATTATTCTTTCTTCCCCCATTTATAACTATTCTGTCTCTGCATCTTGTAAAAATCTCTTTGAATTAACAGACACACGTTACCTTGACAAACTTTCTGGCAAAGCCTGGAAAGAAAAAGTGGTTGGATTTATTGGTCAATCAGGATCTCCTAAAAGCCTAATGGCGCCTCTTTCTTTTTTTGGAAGCCTTATTCTTGACGCGCGCGCAACCATCGTTCCTCATTTTGTCATGTCCTCTCCGGAAGACTTTGAGGGAGAAATCCCTTCCCCCCTCATCCTCGATCGCCTTAAAAAACTCACAACAGAGACAATTCGCTATACAATCGCCTTAAAGCAATAACGTTTCGTTTTACTTTTATTCTTCGTCTTGCTTCGATTCAGCCCCTTCGATGACGTCAATCACATCATCCCCTTCTGTATCAAGTTCAGAGGTATCTTCTATTAATTCATTTTCATCCATAGCAACGCCGTCTAGAACAGATTCCTCAATTAAAAACTCTGCGTCTTCACTTTCAAGAGCAATCATGTTTCCATGCCCTTTTTTTTCATCCGCACTTAAACGTCCTTTTTTAGATTTTAAAAAAATTTCAGGATCATAGGTAGAGGCACATTTTGGACATGCAATGGGTCTCTTATGCAGATCATAAAACCGAGTTGAACAACTTGGACAAACCCTTTTGGATCCCCACTCAAGTTTACTCATGATGATTCTCCTTTCAAACAATAGTCTATTTTAAATATTTTACCTAAGTTTCACAGTCGCAATTGTATTTTAGAGTCTCTCAAAAACTTTTCTATTCTCCAAAACAGTGATACCGTCCCTTTGGCTTGCCATGCTTAACCTCTCATTGTCAAAAGTTTTTTTATGAAAGGAGGCTAATATACATTTTTTTATGAATTTTTAGTTTTTTTATTGATTTTTAGATTTACAACTTCTATACAACGTCTATTCTATATTTATACAGTTATAAGGTGTCCAATGAATGATCCATTAAATAAATCCGATCTCCTTTTATTAACAGCAGATATTGTTGCAGCACATTTTGCTCACAATACTGTTGCAATTAACGATATTCCAAGTGTTATTCAAAGCGTTTTTACAAGCCTCTCCACAATGAGTGGCGCGTCATTCTCACCACACCCTCCTCGCCCAGAACCTGCTGTTTCAATTAAAAAATCCATTACACCCGACTTTATTATTTGCCTTGAAGATGGAAAAAAGCTTAAAATGCTAAAACGCCATTTAAAAACAGCTTATAATATGTCTGTTGATGAGTATCGTGAACGCTGGGGACTTGGAGCTGACTATCCTGTCGTTGCCCCAAATTATGCAAAACAACGGAGCGCTCTTGCAAAAAATATTGGACTTGGAACACGGTCAAGGACAAAGAAAAACTCAAGCTTAATTTAAAAAATTCAAAATTTTCTTTTAAAATAAGCGTTTTTAGAGAAGAGAAGTTTTTTTGTTTTTAAAAGAACTTCTCTCTTGTTTCTAAAAGTTTTCTGAAGTTTTTCTCCTAAACAATCTCAAATATATGATTTTTGAATGTTTATTGAAAAAATCATCTCATCCTGATACTGATTTTTTTAACCATCCACTTTAAAAGTTATAGAGATATCTTTTAAAAAGGAATAAGATTCGGGCTTTAAATTTGACAGGAACATTAAACATGCCCTCTTTAAAAAAAATATCCCTTTTACCTTCTTTAACGTTGGGGTCTCTTGAAACACGTCTGGCCCGTGATCCTGAAGATATAAGAGCCGCTCAACGTCTCAGATATGAAGTTTTTTTTGGAGAACTCGGAGCCGAGCTAGAAAATCCTTCTTCTACAGAAATAGATCAAGATATTTTTGATGATTACTGTGATCACCTTCTTGTGATTGACAGCACCCTTCCTAAAGAAAATTCCGTTGTTGGAACCTATCGACTCTTACGAAGACAACCTGCTGAAAAAGTTGGACGATTTTACTCAGCTGATGAATTTGATATATCTCCTCTTCTAAAGTATCCTGGAGAGATCTTAGAACTCGGAAGGTCTTGCGTTAAAAAAAATTATCGAACACGTCCCACCATGCAACTTCTATGGCAAGGAATTGCCGCTTATGCTTCTCTTTATGGTATTGATATTTTATTTGGATGTGCAAGTTTTCCAGGCGTTGACTTAGAGACTCTCAAAAAACCTCTTTCTTATCTTTTTAACCATCACCTTGCCCCCCTTGAAATCAGACCGCGCGCTCTTCCTGAAAAATGGATTGATATGAACTTTGACGATCAAGACACAGGCTCTTTAACTCTCCAAGAGGGCCTCTCTCTTTTGCCTCCCCTGATTAAAGGATATATTAGAACCGGAGGTTTTGTCGGCGATGGTGCTGTGTTTGATCCTTCTTTTAATACAACGGACATTTCCATTCTTTTACGGATGACACATGTCACGCACCGTTATAATAAACATTTTCTTCAAAATCAAAAAAATGCCTCCTAAAATTCTCTCTATTTTACGAAGTATCCCGCGTCTAGGGTGCTTATTTTTTTGGCTTATTTTAGCCCTCCCTTTCCAGATTTTTATCACGCTTCTCCCCTCCCGTCATCCTTTTAGGCAAACTATTGTTCAAATAATCTTTAAGGGTACATGCGTTGCCCTTGGTCTTAAAATTATTTTAAGAGGTGAGCCTCTTTGTAAAGCACCCAGTCTTTTTTTATCCAACCATGTTTCTTACTTAGATATTCTTGTCCTTGGAGCAACGCTAAAGGCTTCTTTTATCTCAAAAGAAGCCGTCAAAAAATGGCCTATTTTCGGTCTGTATGCACAACTACAAGGGGCTATTTTTATAAAACGCACAAAAAAAACTCTCCTAAATCAGAAATCCGTTATTCTAGAGAGGCTTCAGTCCGGAAATAGTCTTATTCTTTTTCCAGAAGGAACAACCCATACCGGGATTCATGTCCTCCCGCTCAAAAGTTCTCTTCTTGAAAGCATTGAACACGATATTCTCTTTTCTCATTTAAAGATTCAACCTCTTTCTTTAACCTATACCCGTCTTTGCGGCCTGCCTTTGAGTCGAAATGACCGACTACAATATTCTTGGTTTGGAGATCTTTCTCTTCTCCCACATGTTTACGCCATTATATCCAAAGGACCTCTGCTCATCGAAATCATTGCTCATGCTCCTCTCACCGCCCATAAAGACCTCGGTCGCAAAACAGCTTCAGCTTATTGCCATGACTGCATCTCTAAGGGCATTGCAAAAACTTTTCAGGCTCCGTAATATGATGTTTCATTTTTTAAAAAAGGAATCTTGAGTGACTCAAAAACTCTACATTAAGACCTATGGTTGTCAAATGAACACTTATGATTCTGAGCAAATTTCTAATCTGCTTTCATTTCATGGATATGCTCTTTCTGAAACGCCAGAAGACGCTGATGTCGTTATCTTAAATACATGCCATATTCGTGAAAAAGCCACAGAAAAAGTCTATTCAGATTTAGGTCGACTCAAACCTTTTAAACAGAGAAAAGAGGCCAAATTAGAAAAAATGATTCTTGCGGTTGCCGGATGCACAGCGCAAGCGGAAGGTGCTGAGATCCTGCGCCGGATTCCCTACGTAGATCTTGTTTTAGGCCCACAGACCTATCATCGCCTTCCAGAAATGCTTGCCCAATTGAACCGTAAAAGTTCTCACAAACAAAAGAACAGACTCGTTGAAACGGATTTTCCTGTCGAGTCAAAATTTGACTTTCTTCCCGAACAACAAACCATCTCTCAAGGGTCTTCAGCATTTTTAACCATTCAAGAGGGATGCGATAAATTTTGTACTTTCTGTTGTGTTCCCTATACAAGAGGCGCTGAATTTTCACGTCCGTCACATGCTATTTTACAAGAAGCACGTACACTCATCTCTAAAGGCGTTCAAGAAATAACGCTTCTGGGACAAAACGTAAATGCTTACCATGGACGCGGAAAATCAGACACTGAAGAATGGGGACTCGGACGTCTCCTTCTTGAACTCGCTGAAATTCCCGATCTAAAACGTTTGAGATATACGACTTCCCATCCAAGAGATGTTGATGAAGATCTCATTCTTGCCCATAAAAACATCCCCATTCTAATGCCGCTTTTACATCTTCCAGTTCAATCTGGATCAGATGTTATTTTAAAAGCCATGAACCGTGGTCATACATCGGACTTTTATCGTAAAATCATTGATGATCTCCGAAAGGCACGTCCGGACATTGCTTTTTCATCAGATTTCATTGTGGGGTTCCCAGGCGAAACAAATGACGATTTTGCACAAACTCTAAAACTCATCAATGATGTCGATTTTGCACAAGCGTATTCTTTTTCCTATAGCATAAGGCCAGGAACACCCGCTGGTTCTATGCCCTCTCAAATTTCTCAACACGAAAAAGATGAAAGGCTTCAAACACTGCAGCATCTTGTCAGAGAGCAGCAAATACGTTTTAACACTCTTTGGGTCAATAAGACAACTTCAGTATTATTTGATCGGCTTGGGAGACATGATAACCAATATATTGGACGAAGCCCTTATCTTCAACCCATACATGTAAAATCCTCTGAAAATGTTCTTGGAAAAATTCTTCCTGTAAAAATAGATTCGATTTTCCCAAATAGTTTAGAGGGTCACCTCCTCTAAAGTAAGGATTAATTATGTCTCTCTCCTCTTCACCATCTCCCTATACCCTAGAGATTTTAACACGCGGAAAACCATGGCCTCAAAAAAAGCACCTTTCTTCTCTTCTCCACCTGACGTTAGATCAAACGCTCAAACATGCCTTTAAAAGTAACTTTCTTCCTCCTTTTTTTAAATCCTTTGAAGGGCACGCTCTCGAAATCAATCTCCTCTTAGCACACGATTTCTTTGTCAAATCTCTCAATAAAAAGTGGCGTCATAAAGACTCTTCCACAAATGTTCTTTCTTTCCCAGCCTTTGAAA
>CANMHY010000025.1 GCA_947497675.1 Alphaproteobacteria bacterium | reverse complement strand
GTGTAAGCTGAATTAAACGTTGATCGAACGGCAAAATCTCTTCAATATGAGCTTGCGGTAAGGTCTGGTCCAACGCTGATTGATTTAATCGGGAGTTCTTCATCCCATTGTCATACTATAGTTTTTCAGCTGTGTCCCGCTTTATTTTTTATTTTTTTGTCAGAGCCTAAAGTATCGTTTTATTCTTAACAACGGGGTTGACCGAATATTTACTATTTTTTCATAATAACT
This sequence comes from Alphaproteobacteria bacterium, assembly GCA_947497675.1. Lineage (GTDB taxonomy): Bacteria > Pseudomonadota > Alphaproteobacteria > 16-39-46 > 16-39-46 > 16-39-46. The sequence goes on along the minus strand of CANMHY010000025.1, from coordinate 8,011 downwards.
CCTTGAGATAAGAATAAATTTAGCAAAAATTAAAACTAGCCCACTAAAAAATAATATCATGCTTCTTGTTTAATGAACTTATCGTTAAAGGAGTTTTTTTCATCAGCTTCCTAATGAATCAGCTCGTTAACAGTAGTATAAGCATTAGAAATTAATTTTCAAGTTTTTTGTTATCCAGTCTTTTAAAAATGCTTAAACATTAATTCGGGTTGCAGCCTCGCTTCTATTTTTAATGTCGTTACTGAAATCAAGAAATGTTTCGTTAGAAATCAAAAAGCGCTCCTCTACACTACTAGACTACCTTTACCCAATGGAACCATTCGGTAAAGGTAGCTTCATTTCGGGTTTTAGAGACCAACTCAACAAAAACTACTAATTTTTGCATCATTTGACGCACAATGAACTCAATATGTTCATCATTCATCTTCACCCTTTGAAGAACTTTTATTTTACAAAAGGTTTTTCCACCGCATCTACCAATAGGTTAGAAATTAAAGAGGCAAGAAGCAAAGAACGCCCCATCAGTCCAGAGGCACACATATTGTGTTGATCTTGGATAAAACCAAAGGATTGAAAAACAAGTGTCTTCACTCTTTCATCTTGTGGAAATTTATCGGAAATCTCTTTTAAAAGTCTCAAAATCTGAAAAAATGCCTTATTAGGACTATCATCGATTCTGGTGCTCTTCCCGCAATGCCGGTTAATCGTCTCGAGCCCTCCTAAAAAGGATCCTTCATCACCCTTATCTGGAAATATCTGATTTCTCCAAGTTTTTACGGAGTTTGAAAAATCAATCAAAGCAATATCTTCTAGCTGAGTTCTACCTCTACTTATTTTAGAAGCATTAATCCCATTTAAATTTGCCAGGCGATTTAAGAAAGAATCTTCATTTAATATAACCTTTAAATAATTGAAACATTCTTCATTTGCAAGAGTCATTATAAATTCGTCGCCCTGTTTACCTTTCCGAAGTCTCTCTTTAATAAGAGCTTTTGTCACCCCATATAAAGTACCCTGCTCACTCTGCAGAAATGCATCAAGCTGCATTTTACGCAAGCGCGCCTCTCGCACCTGCTCCTCCATTGCAACCTGCTCTTTAATTTGAAGCTTTCTCACTCTCTCTATTTCATCTGCAACTTCTTGACTTTGAGGAGGATTTTCACCAAAAAAATAAGCCTTTAATGTATCTGTGTGGTCTGAAAAATAGAAACTCTTCAACTTCTTACTAAGGAGCTCTTGCGTGCCCAGCAACTTATGATGAAGATTTGTACACAATACAAGTGTCGTATTCCCTAAAAAATCTTCCGTCTCGATTAAAGCCGGAGCTAAAATTCCTCTCAAATCACGAGAAAGTACATCTAGATAGACCTCAACAACAACCGAAGATTTAATCTCCTCTTTATGTCTCAAGTAATCTGTCTTATAACTTGGCAAAGTTTCATCTAAAGCCTGCCTTATCTTTTGAAGAGCTGTAACTACACCCTCTTTACCACAGCAGGGAAAAAAGCTCTGAAATTCGCCTTCATCTGCATTCCTACTGCCCATAGAAAGACCATCCAAAATTTCCTCAAAAGAGACCTTTATGTCAACCCAGACAGTGTTTTTAAGCTTGCGTATAAAGTCATCTTGCTGAGCATTTAACTTTACTCCCTGTACGGCAGCAACACGTGCCTTCATTTCATCATCCATTGCAAACCCTGGAGACGTCAAAAGGGCACTTAAAGCCGCACTCATAAAAAGACGTTTTAAAAATAATGATTTATTTTTCACAGTATTCAATCCTTTAATTAGAATAATAATTTTTAAAAATTTGAGGCTACACTAAAATTCATTAATCCTCAATTAGTTAGTTTATATATAAGAGGTATTTTTTAATTTCAAGTAAAAAAGGAGAGATAAGAAAAACGCCCTATCTCCCCTCTTTTTTAAGACTTCTTTTAATTTAATCTGCAGAAATCACTTGAAACGGATCTGATTTAAAAGCAGACGCAGCGATTTTCTTTTCGCGCTTGCGATTGTTTCTGTCCGTATTCTCTTGAATAAGAACTTTATCGCGATCAATGGCAACACGCTTGAGTCGGTTAATGCCGCTTCCCGTTCCAGTTGGAATGAGACGCCCCACAATAACGTTTTCTTTAAGACCAGATAGACGATCAACCTTACCAGAAACCGCAGCTTCTGTAAGAACCCGTGTTGTGTCTTGGAAAGAGGCCGCTGACACAAAAGAACGTGTTTGTAGCGAGGCCTTGGTAATTCCTTGAAGAATTGGAATTGCCCGAGCAGGAATCAATCCCTCTTCCTCTATTTTCTTATTTTCCTCGACAAAGTCCATTCGATCAATTTGCTCTCCCAATAAAAACGTGGACTCACCTGGGTCAACAATTTCAACTTTTTGCATCATTTGACGCACAATAACCTCAATATGTTTATCATTTATCTTCACACCTTGAAGACGATACACATACTGAATTTCATTGATCAAAAAGGTTGCAAGCGCTTCAAGTCCTAAGATACGTAAAATATCATGGGGAGCCTTCGCACCGTCGACCAATGGGTCACCCTTTCGAACAAATTCACCCTCTTGTACCGTAATATGATGACCTTTGGGAATAAGATATTCAACAGGAGCAACATCAACATCTTCTGGAACAACCATAATCCGTTGTTTGGATTTATAATCTTTTCCAAACTCAACGCGTCCATCAATATCACTTAAAACAGCACAGTCTTTTGGACGTCTGGCTTCAAATAACTCAGAAACGCGGGGCAGACCTCCCGTAATATCGCGTGTTTTGGAAGATTCACGTGGAAGACGCGCCAAAGTGTCTCCAATTTTTACATGAGTGCCATTCTCAACATTCAAAATCGCATCGACAGATAAAAAGTACCGTGCTTCCATTCCATTTGCTAAAATAAGAGGCTCACCTTCTTTATCCCGCAATACAACACGTGGTTTAAGATTCTTTCCGCGCGGTTGCTGTCTCCAATCCGTAATGACACGGTTTGTAATCCCTGTCGCTTCATCTAAGTTTTCACGGACAGACACGCCTTCGACGAGATCAACGTAATGAACATACCCATCTACTTCTGTAATAATAGGGAGTGTATACGGATCCCACTCGGCAAGTCTTTGACCTTTCTTAACACGCGCATTTTCATCAATCATTAAACGCGCGCCATAGGGAACTTTATGCCTCATCCTCTCACGACCATTGGCATCATAGAGAACAAGTTCACAATAACGTCCCATTACAATATCAACGCCTTCAGCAGTCTGAACTGTACTCTTATTGATAAATTTAACTTCTGCATCAAAAGAGGCATCAATACTGGATATCTCAACGCCACGCTGTGCAGCTCCTCCAATATGGAATGTCCGCATTGTAAGCTGTGTTCCAGGTTCACCAATTGACTGAGCAGCCACAACACCAACGGCTTCTCCAGCGTTTACTTCAGTTCCGCGCGCAAGGTCACGACCATAACATTTTGCACAAACACCATCTGATGCTTCACATGTCAAGACTGAACGAATTGTAAGTTCATCAATACCAGCTTTATCAATTGCTTCTGCTTCCACTTCATTGATAAGCTGGCCCGTTTGAACAATGACCAGACCTGTAAGAGGATCGATAATATCATTTGCAGCTGTTCGGCCCAAAGAACGCTCAGAAATTGATGCAACAATTTCTGCTCCTTCTTGAACGTGCTTTAAAGTAATACTTTTTGTTGTTCCACAGTCAGCTTCATTCACAATACAATCCTGTGCAACATCCACAAGACGCCTTGTCAAATACCCTGAGTTTGCTGTTCTTAAGGCCGTATCCGCCAACCCTTTTCGGGTTCCATGGGTTGAGTTGAAATATTCAAGAACGGAAAGTCCTTCCTTAAAGTTCGAGAGAATAGGCGTTTCAATGATTTCACCAGAAGGTTTACTCATTAATCCACGCATACCCGCCAACTGTTTAACCTGAGCAACAGAACCACGCGCACCCGAGTGTGCCATCATATAAATGGAGTTTACAGGTTTTCCAATTTCAGTATGCGCAAACCCTTCCATCATAGCTTCCGCCATTTTATGGCTACATTCATCCCACGCATCAACAACCTTGTTGTATTTCTCACCATGGGTAATCAACCCATCTTGATACTGCTTCTCATACTCAGCAACCTTTTCACGGGTCGCACGAATAAGTTTTTCTTTTTCGGCTGGAATAAGAATATCGTCCTTACCAAAGGAAACACCCGACTTCGTTGCATATTTAAATCCGAGTTCCATCATATGATCTGCAAAAAGAACCGTTTCCTTCTGACCACAATGACGATAAACCGTATCAAACAGGTGAACGATGTGTTTTGTCACCATCAATTGATTTACATAATCAAAAGAAATTTGAGGATGTTGTGGCAAAATCTGAGCTAAAATATATCGACCTGCCGTTGTTTCAACAACACGTGACGAAAACTTGCCTGTGGCATCATACCCTTCAAGACGTGCTTTAATCTTCGCATGGAGAGAAAGATTTTTGTTTTCAAGAGCAAGCTCAAGTTCCCCAAGAGAAGAAATAAGCATCCCTTCTCCTTTCTCACCGTCACGCTCAAGCGTTAGATAATAAAGCCCCAAAACAATATCTTTAGACGGAACAATGATCGGACGACCATTGGCTGGGCTCAAAATGTTATTTGTCGACATCATCAAAACGCGCGCTTCAAGTTGAGCCTCTATGGAAAGAGGAATATGAACCGCCATCTGATCACCGTCAAAGTCAGCGTTAAAAGCAGCGCATACAAGAGGATGAAGTTGAATCGCTTTCCCTTCAATCAAGATTGGCTCAAATGCTTGAATACCAAGTCTATGAAGTGTCGGAGCACGGTTTAAAAGAACAGGATGCTCGCGAATTACTTCTTCTAAAATATCCCAGACCTCAGGACGCTCTTTTTCAACCATCCTCTTTGCCGCTTTAATGGTGGTTGCAAGACCATACTTTTCAAGACGTGAATAAATAAAAGGTTTAAAGAGCTCAAGGGCCATCTTTTTAGGAAGCCCACATTGATGGAGCTTCAACTCAGGCCCCACAACAATCACAGAGCGTCCAGAATAATCCACGCGTTTTCCAAGAAGATTTTGACGGAAACGACCTTGTTTTCCTTTTAAGTTGTCAGACAACGATTTTAAAGGACGCTTATTACTGCCTGTAATTGGGCGCACACGTCTGCTGTTATCAAATAAAGCATCCACAGACTCTTGAAGCATACGCTTCTCATTGCGGATAATAATATCAGGCGCTTTTAACTCCATCAATCTTTGGAGACGATTATTACGGTTAATGACGCGTCGATACAAATCATTCAAGTCAGAAGTTGCAAAACGACCTCCGTCCAAAGGAACCAAAGGACGCAACTCAGGTGGAATAATTGGGAGTACTTCTAAGATCACCCATTCTGGACGCGCCTTAGATTCTATAAAAGACCCAATAACCTTAAGTTGACGCACAACTTTTTTACGGCGCACTTCAGAGCTTTTTTGAAGAAGTTCAGCCCGTAATTGAGTTTGTGTCTCTTCAAGGTCAATAGCCTTGAGCATTGTTTGGATAGCCTCCCCACCAATACTGGCCGTAAAACTATCTTGACCATACTCATTTTGAGCTTTTGTATACTCATCTTCCGTCAGGAGTTGTCGCATTTTCAAGGGCGTTAACCCAGGTTCTATCACCACATAATTTTCAAAATATAAGACGCGCTCAATATCTTTAAGCGTCATATCTAAAAGCATCCCAATACGACTTGGAAGAGATTTTAAAAACCAAATATGCGCAACAGGTGCAGCAAGCTCTATGTGTCCCATCCGTTCACGACGAACTTTTGTCAATGTTACTTCAACACCACATTTTTCACAAACAACGCCGCGATATTTCATGCGTTTATATTTACCGCACAAACATTCATAATCTTTTACAGGACCAAAAATACGCGCACAAAACAGTCCATCTCTCTCGGGCTTAAATGTGCGATAATTTATTGTTTCCGGCTTTTTTACCTCACCAAATGACCAAGACCGAATCAAGTCAGGACTTGCAATTCCAATCCGAAATTCATCAAAATTATGAGGAACTGAACCATTTTTCTTAAAGGCATTCATTAATTGAGTACTCATGCGTGATCCCTTATCCCTCATTAAGCCGTATACTTTACCTGATTAAATTCAACATCGAGACCTAAAGATTTAAGCTCTTTCAAGAGAACGTTAAAAGACTCTGGAACCCCTGCCTCGTAATTATCATCACCACGAATAATCGCTTCATAAACTTTCGTTCGTCCGATCACATCATCTGATTTAACCGTCAACATTTCCTGAAGTGTATAGGCGGCACCATAAGCTTCGAGTGCCCAGACTTCCATTTCACCAAAACGTTGCCCTCCAAATTGAGCCTTACCGCCCAGAGGTTGTTGCGTCACAAGACTGTACGGTCCTATCGAACGTGCGTGGATTTTATCGTCGACCAAGTGATGTAATTTTAACATGTAGATATACCCGACCGTCACAGGGCGATCAAAAAGCTCACCCGTTCGACCATCGACCAACATGCACTGACCATCACTTGAAAGACCAGCTTGCTTTAAACATGCAACGATATCAGGTTCCCGTGCACCATCAAAAACGGGCGTTGCCATCGGAACACCAGGTCTTAAATTACGCGCAAGGTCTAAAAGTTCCTCGTCAGAAAGAGCATCAAGATCATCTTGATCTTCTTTTTTGGTATAAATCGTTGCCAAATGCGTCCTGAGACGTGTCGCTTCTTCTTTTCTGAGCGTTGTCGAAGACTCAAATTGCTTAAGCATCTCTCCAATTTGAAGTCCAAGACCCGCCGCCGCCCATCCAAGGTGCGTTTCTAGAACCTGTCCGACGTTCATACGGGAGGGCACACCGAGCGGGTTTAAAATAATGTCCACAGGGCGACCATCTTCAAGATAAGGCATGTCAGCTGCAGGAACAACCTTTGAAACAACGCCTTTGTTTCCATGACGACCCGCCATTTTATCACCTGGCTGAAGTTTTCTTTTAACGGCAATAAAAACTTTTACCATTTTCATAACACCAGGCGCAAGATCGTCTCCCTGACAAATTTTTTCAACTTTGTCATTAAAGCGTTCCTGGAGAGCTTCAATGCTCTCATCAATTTGACGTTTTAAAGCTTCAACACTCAACATGACTTGATCATCTTCAACAATGATTTGACGCCATTGTCCTTGTGTTAGAGATGCTAAAAGATCATCATCAACGAGAGCTCCTTTTTTCAGACCTTTTGGTCCAGAAGCGAGCTGCTGTCCCAACAAAAAATCTTTAAGGTGGGCATAAAACCCGCGCTCCAAAATAGCCCGCTCTGCATCTCTATCTTTTGAAAGGCGATCGATTTCTTGACGTTCAATAACAATAGCACGTTCGTCTTTGTCAATACCACGACGTGAAAACACACGAACAGAAACAATTGTTCCGGAAACCCCAGGCGGAACGCGCAGAGATGAATCTCGAACATCCGTTGCTTTTTCTCCAAAAATGGCCCGTAAAAGCTTCTCTTCTGGCGTCATCGGGGACTCCCCCTTTGGCGTTACTTTTCCAACAAGAACATCTCCTGGCTTTACCTCTGCTCCAATAAAGACAATACCTGCCTCATCAAGATTTTTGAGACCTTCTTCTCCTATATTTGGAATATCACGGGTAATTTCTTCATTTCCAAGCTTCGTGTCACGCGCCATTACTTCAAATTCTTCAATATGAATTGAGGTAAAAACATCTTCAGAAACAATGCGCTCAGAGATAATGATAGAGTCTTCAAAGTTATATCCATGCCATGGCATAAAGGCAACCAGAACGTTTCGTCCCAAAGCCAACTCTCCAAAATCTGTCGCAGGACCATCTGCTAAAATATCGCCCTTTCGAATAACATCTCCAAGCCTCACAAGAGACTTTTGGTTGATACATGTACTATGGTTGGACCGTTGAAATTTTTGGAGA
>CANMHY010000024.1 GCA_947497675.1 Alphaproteobacteria bacterium | reverse complement strand
AAAAAAGCCGATAAAACCAGCCATACAATGGGAGAGCTAAAGCTTGATAAAGACTGTTGAAGTGGAATCAAATTGGTTATGACGCACAGGCTTAAGCCCAATGTTGCAATAGCCCCCATGGGGAGAGGCTTTAAAATAATTCCAATAATGGTTCCGAGGAAGATAATTAAAAGATGCCAAGCCCCAACTTCAAGTCCCGTGGGAGGCGGCATAAACCAGAGAGCAAAGGCGGTGAGCAAGATAATGAAAGCAGGTGCGAGGGCAGCGCCTGTCCAGCTTTGAGTCTCTTGAGGGGTTCTTTTCCTTGCAAAAATTTGAGAAAGTTTTAACATATAAAAACGCTTTCCTTAAGAAAATGATAAAAAGAAGACTTTCCTTTTTAAGCATGAAATGCATTCTTGTTCAAGAGAAAGAAGAAATTCTTCAAGAATTTTTCAAAGACGCAACAAAGAGAAGGGGGGAAAGGGTGCTTAAAAACACAAAATTAAGCTGTCTTAATCCTACAGCCCATGGGCTATTTCAACAAAAAATTATTGACTTTAATGCGTAATATTGTAGACTTTCTTTGAAGATAAAAATTATTTTTTTTGAAAAAATTGAATGAGAGACGACCATGGGTCATAAAATTATAAGCTTTGATTATGCCATTAAATACCTTTTACGTGATAAGGGAGGGTATGATATCATTGAAGCGTTTATTTCAGCTATTTTAAAAAATCAAGGATATGGCCCTGTCAAGATCGTGGCCTTGCTTGACGCAGAGAGTAACAGAGAGGAAATGAGTCAAAAGAGAAGTCTGGCAGATCTTATTGTTGAAGACGACCAAAAGCAGAAGTACATTATTGAAATTGAGCGCCAACAGGTCACCAACTATGCTCATAAAGCTTGTTTTAATACGTCACGTCTTATTGCGGATCAGTTGCCCTCTGGGACAGACTTTCTATCCTTGAAAAAGGTTTTTCATATCTCTCTTCTTTATTTTAAAATTGGAAAAGGATCTTTGTTTCATGGAAGAACCGTTGTTAGGGAGGTTGAAACGGGTGAGAAGCTCTCTTTTCATATCGAAGGCCCTGAACAGCGTGTTATCGACGTCATTGATATTTTTCCAGAGTACATTTTTATTGCCATTCCAGATTTTGATGACGATGTTCAAGAAGAGCTTGATGAATGGCTTTATGTTCTCAAACATGCAGAAGTAAGAGATGATTTTAAGTCGGATATTATGAAGCGCGTTGCAGATAAATTGAGTGTCCTTCATATGACGAAAGAAGAAAGAGATGGATGGATTAACTATAATAAGTCTATTGAAACTTTTAAAGATGCAACAACTCTTCAATATGAGTTGGGTAAAGTTGAAGAAAAGAAAAATATTGCGCGTAAGATGATTCAAAGGCAAACAGACATTGAAACAGTTATTGAATTCACAGATCTTACACGTGCAGAAGTAGAAGCTCTTATTAAAGAAATTAAAAGTCCAGAGTGAGAAAATTCGTGAGCGTAAACGACAGGGATGTTGACCAAAATCTTCTCTTCTTAACGTTAAGCCCAAAGGTCCCTTTTTCTTTGAAAACTCTCATATTTTGTTATATTTATAAGGATAGATAACGCAAGGTGGAAGACGATGATAACTAAATTTTTAGATCCGAGGAATGATTTAGCATTCAAACGCATTTAACGCTTACTGAAAAGTGGGCCTATTTTTTTAAGCACGCGACAGAAACGACTGAGGAAGACCTTACTCAGATTGTTGGGGCAGATCCTATTATTGAAAGAGCCTATAAAGAGCTTGATCGTTTTGGATGGAGCAAAGAAGATTTGATGGAATATGATGCTGTTGATATGAAGATTGAATCTGTACGAGATAGTATGGAAGGATCTTTTTCTGAAGGCATGGAAAAAGGTGAAGCTATTGGAATAGAGAAAGGTGAAGCGATCGGGATAGAGAAAGGGAGAGAAGAAGGGAGAGAAGAAGCTGACACTGATAGAGTTCGAAAAACAGTTTTAAACATGCAAAGGCTCGGAATAGATATTGATATGATATCTAAAACAACAGAACTAACACGTGAGGCTGTTGAAAAGATTATAAAAGAGGAAACATCGGGAGATGAATGATCTTCTCAATGATATGTTTTTCTCGTTTTCTTCGCCCTGTTTTGGAATATATTTCAGTTCAGTCTCTCGCGAAAGTTTTTTTTAAAAAGACTTTTTAAAGACCCTGCACTTTTTTATTTCTGAAAAAATAATTTTTTCAGAAATAGGCCCCTTTTCTTAATTTTTTCTTTTCATCTTTCCTAAAATTTCATATAAGACAAGAACAGGAACAGGGATTAAAAATGCTTCTTCTGGGATTATGTATTGTTGCTTGGTCTTTCTTGGGTTTTTTCATGGGGAAGAGAAATGCCCAAAAACTTAAAAGCGAAGGATCTTTAAAAGAGCTTCCTCTTTACTATGGCTATTACGTGGCCTTGTGGTCTTCTCTTCCGCCCCTTTTTATAAGTTTAGTCACCTTTTTGCCCTTTCCAATATTTTTTGATGTTTCTCAAGGCGTGCGGGAGTATTTCCCGTGGATCTTTTTAAATCTTGTTGCACTCTGTTGTTTTTTTTATGCGTCGCACCGTATCAAACCTAATTTTAAAGCGCGGCGATTGATTGAACGGCTGGTAAAGTTCTTTTTTTTCTTAACGGCGCTCGTTGCAATTTTAACGTCTCTTGGAATTATATTGTCCCTCTTATTTGATGCCCTTCGCTTCTTTGAGATTGTGTCTCTCCAGGATTTTTTCTTCAACACGCAATGGAGCCCCCAATTGGCGAAGCGAGATCCCGCAAGTGCTTTTGGGATTTTGCCGCTTTTTTCTGGGACACTCCTTATTACCGGAATTGCACTTTTAGTGGCCATTCCCCTGGGATTGTTTTCAGCGATTTATTTAGCAGAGTTTGCACGGATTTCAACGCGTTCCTTCTGTAAACCTTTTCTTGAAATGCTTGCAGGGGTTCCGACAGTTGTCTATGGATTTTTTGCCGTTGTTATGATTTCGCCGCTGCTTCAAGGCATTGGAAATTTTTTTGATATATCCGTTTCTTCTGAAAGTGCGCTTGGGGTTGGAATTGTCATGGGGATTATGCTTATTCCTTTTATTTCTTCTCTATCGGACGATGTTATAAGGGCTGTCCCAAGATCTTTAAAAGAAGGAGCCTTGGGAATGGGAGCAACGCCTGCAGAGGCAATTTGTCACATTGTAATACCTGCGGCCTTTCCTGGAATCGTAGGAGCCGTTCTTTTGGCATTTTCCAGGGCCATTGGGGAAACAATGATTGTTGTTATGGCGGCGGGACTTTCCGCGCAGATGACGGGGAATCCGTTAAAATCTGTGACAACGGTTACGGTTCAAATCGTGAGCCTTTTAACAGGAGATCAAGAATTTAATAGCCCTCAAACCCTAGCCGCTTTCGCATTAGGACTTGTTCTTTTTATTGTTACATTGTGTTTAAATATGATTGCCTTAAAAGTCATGAGGAGCTTTAGGGAAAAATATGACTAAGCCCGGTCTTTCTCCAACGTCTGTTTTTAGACCCAAACCTCTGGAAATCTCTCCTCGGTTATTGAAGCGTCGTAAACTCGGAAATGCAATTTTCCTTTTATGTGGAAAAGCATCGGTTATATTTTCATGCGCTCTGCTTCTTGGGATATTAGGATCGATTGTTTATTGGTCAATTCCTGCTTTTTTGAGCGTTGAACTTAAATTAGTCGTGCCTGTTTCGAAACTTCTAAAACTTTCTCCGAGCCATCTTAAAGAGAGAACATTTTTGCTTAAAGAGTCTCTCAGCACCACCTATCCAACATTTGAAGATCCCTCTCAAAAACGTGAGATACAAAGCCTCTATAGTCTTCTTGCCCAGAAAGAGCTTCGAGGTCTTTTTAAAGACAAAGAGATTTTAAAAGAGTCCTCTGAGACTCTTGTTCTCTGGATTCCAGCTCAAAAAGACGTGGCTGCATTTTTAAAGCATTGTCAAAAAACATCTGAGCTTAAAAATAGTAAAGCTTTTCGATTAACAGAGTTTCAGTGTCAACTGCTTGAAAAATTGCAAAAAGACGGTGGAGTACGCTTTCGGTTTAATTGGGGGTTTTTTAAATTTTCTGATTCCCAAACACCGGAATTGGCTGGAATTTATGGGGCGCTCATTGGATCTCTCTATGTTTTGGGAATTGCCCTCTTATTTTCACTTCCCGTTGGGGTTATAACGGCCATCTATTTAGAAGAATTTGCGGCTGATACACGCTTAAGTCGCTTGATTGAAATTAATCTGAATAATCTGGCGGCTGTTCCCTCTGTCGTTTTTGGACTCTTAGGACTTTCTGTTTTCTTAAATTTTTTTAAACTTCCCCGTTCTTCGTCGCTTGTGGGAGGTCTCACCTTGGGGCTTATGCTTCTCCCCATTATGATCGTGTCGTCCCGAATTGCTCTCCGTTCAGTCCCTGCGTCCATACGAGATGCAGCACGTGGTATTGGAGCCTCTTCTGTTCAAGTGGTTTTTCATCATGTCGTTCCCCTTGCATTCCCAGGAATTTTAACAGGATCAATCATCGGTATTGCCCGTGCAATGGGTGAAAGCGCCTCTCTTTTAATGGTGGGCATGATGGCTTTTATTACAACGAAACCCCAGGGAATTTTGAGCCCTGCAACGGTTCTTCCTGTGGAAATCTATCAATGGGTGGAGCGTCCAGAGCGTGGTTTTGATGAACTAAGCTCTGCGGCAATATTATTTCTTCTTTGTATTTTAGGAGCCTTAAATTGGTCTGCTCTTTTTTTAAAGCATAAATTTGAAAAAAGATGGTAAAAGAAAAAGATGGCCCACAAAAAAAATCTATGCGAGAGACAAATTTATGTTAGATCCTAAAATTCAAGTGCATCACTTAAACCTTTTTTATAAGGCTCATCAAGTTTTGCATAATATTTCTTTAGACATTTACCGAAATCAAGTAACGGCGCTCATTGGCCCTTCTGGGTGTGGGAAGAGTTCTTTTTTAAGATGTCTTAATCGGATGAATGATACGATTGAAGGTGTTCGTGTTGAGGGATCTATTCTACTCGATGGCGATAACATTTATAGTAAATCCATGGATGTGGTGCAACTCAGAGCGCGTGTGGGAATGGTTTTTCAAAAGCCAAATCCTTTTCCAAAATCAATTTATGATAACGTTGCTTATGGTCCTCGGATCCATGGGCTTTTTCAAAATAAAAGTGCTCTTGATGGTATTGTGGAGCAAAGTCTTGAAAGAGCTGGGCTTTGGAAAGAAGTAAAGGAGCGTCTTCATGAGCCAGGAACAAGTCTTTCGGGCGGACAGCAGCAACGACTCTGTATTGCCCGTGCGATCGCTGTAAAACCTGAAGTTATTTTGATGGACGAGCCCTGTTCAGCGCTTGATCCAATTGCAACGGCAAAGATAGAAGAATTGATCGATGAATTGCGTGATCGATTTACGATTGTTATTGTGACGCATCATCTGCAGCAGGCGGCGCGTGTGTCTCAGTATGTTGGGTTTTTTTACGCGGGTGCTCTTGTTGAATATGGTGAAACCGGAGATGTCTTTACAAACCCAAGGGACAAGAAAACGCAAGGGTACCTCACAGGACGTATGTAGAAAGAAAGAAGAAAATGTTAATTACAGATCACATTGTAAAATCGTATGACGATGAATTAAACCGTCTCACAGCTATGATTCTTGAGATGGGTCAACTTTTAGAAGCGCAGCTTGAAAAGGTATTGGAATGTCTCACAAAGGGCGACAATAAGATTGCTCAAGAGATTGTGGATAAAGATATAGAAGTGGATCGCCTTGAGAATAAAATTGACACAAGTGCCGTTCGGCTTTTAGCTCTGAGACAACCTGTTGCAAGTGACCTCAGAAACGTGGTCGCTGCTTTAAAAATCTCGGCCCATCTTGAACGTATGGCAGACTATGCTGTGAATGTTTCAAAACGCGTTATTGCGCTCAATCAGATGGGGCCCATTAAGTATGTGAGCTCCATTACGCGTCTTGTTCGCTTGGTGCAAGAAATGATACGGGATGTTTTAAAAGCCTATTCTCAACTCGATGATAAGGCGGCCCATGAGATTTGGAAAAGGGATGAAGAGGTTGATGAGCTTTACAATGGATTCGTGCGCGAGCTCTTAACATACATGATGGAAGATCCTCGAAACATTAGCCCCTGTATTCATATTCTTTTTATTGCAAAAAACATTGAACGCATGGGGGACCATGTGACTAATATTGCAGAGCACATTCATTATCTCGTTCATGGAACACTCTGGTCTGAAAGTCGGAAGTGAGAAAATTCATCAGAGATGTTTTTGAAAGATAGGATCTTCTATTCAGAAATAGAATTGTTTTCAAATACTGGAAAAATAGTATTTCTAAAAAACTCAAAATAGTTCTCAAAATTTGGAAGAGAAGATAATTGATGTTCTAATTGATCTTTCCACCCGATGCGACATTCTTCTATTTTTGAGGAAGATAGACTTATGATATCTACATTTTTAAAAGCACATTTTTTTCGAAAACGAGAGTTAAGAGACATTACATTTCTTAGAACTTTTTCTTCTCGTTTCCATATTTCAACGACATCAAAAAGATCTCTGGGTCTGGTACGTTCAAGAAGTGCTCTGGTTTTTTCTATAAATAACTCTTCTATTCCATAGCTTTGAATGAGGAGACTTTCGAACTCAGATGCATCAGAATATTGATGAAAAATAGGGGTGGAGATTGGATTAAATATTAGAATTTCATCATGCGTTAAATCAAATTTAATGCGGGGCCATTGCCGATGTGCTGAAGGACTGATCGGACCTCTATAAAAGATACGGCCCTGTACGATGGTTTTTCCTGATGGATTTTCTACTGTTTCAAATTATGTGCGTTTTGAGTCAATTTGAATGCCGCTTTTTTCATAAACAATTTGAATTATTTTTTTAAATTCTTCTTGGATAAATTTGTTATCTAAATATTCTGAACTTAAAACTGTAAAGTCTAAATCTTCACTAAAACGATAGTCTGGAAAATAGCATTTTTTGAGACAGGTACCGCCTTTAAAGACCCAATATTTTTTAAGATGGTCTCCAATAGCGTTTAAAATCCATCCGAGTACATAGTCTTTTTCAATCATAAATGCAGTAATGCCTTTTTGGTTAGCTATGTGCAAAATTTCTTCTTTTGAGATCATAGGGAAAATCCTTTTGGGATAAAGAGGTTCCAACGACTAATAAGCACAGAGGACGTGCTCTCAAATTCAAGTTTACTATATCCTTTGGTGAGGCGCGTTTTTGAAAATATACAAAGAGGATGATTTATTCCTAGAAGGCGTTCACTTATGTAGCCCAATCTTTTAAAAAGAGCTCCGTTTTTGTAATGTTCTGCTTCTTTTAAGAAGAGAGAAAGATCAAAGCTTTCGGTTAAGTAAGATTGGAAACACTCAATGACTTGGGTAATACCCGCACCACATTTTGGATTATCAAATATATCTAGAATTGTTTTATGGGGATTAGAGATAAGAATCTTTTCCTGTTCAATCCAGAGTGCTTCTGTTCCTTTTAAGGTAGGAGCTTTGAAAAGAGCATACGTAAATTTTTTAAGGTAAATTTTTGGTCGTAGTAAAGTGACCCCCCATGTCTAGACCAAAAAAAAAGAAAAGATAGTGAGACTTTCTTCTTATAAAAGAACTATGCAACCAGCAAAAGCTCTGGTATCTCAGCTTCTAAATCAAGGGGAATTCCCCTTGATTTAGAAGCGCGAGGCTTTCCTAAAATTACGTCTGGAGCTTTCTTATGCCCCGCATGTATCTCCTCAGGTGTATTATATTCAAGACTTTGGTGAACTCTTCTCTGATTATAAAAGCCAATAAACTCAGCAATGGACTCTTTCACTTCTCTCACCGTTTCATAACTGCGTAAATACAGATGCTCCCATTTCACTGTCCTCCAGAACCTCTCGATCATAATATTATCAGCCCAGCGTCCTTTTCCGTCCATGCTCACAAGCACGTTCATTTTTTCAACGGCCTCAATCCATTGAGGGCTTGTATATTGACTGCCTTGATCTGTATTTAAGATGTCTGGTTTTCCAATTGCAAATGCCATTTTTAAAACCCCCAAGCAAAACTCTAAATCCATACTATTTCCTATATCCCAACCAATAACTTTTCGACTGTACACATCTATGATCGCCATTAAATATATAAATCCCTGAGGCATTTTAATATAGGTCAGATCTGTCATCCACACCTGATTGGGTCTGTTAATCTCCATCCCTTTTAATAGGTACGGATAGATTTTATGCTCAGGATTTCCCTTACTT
>CANMHY010000023.1 GCA_947497675.1 Alphaproteobacteria bacterium | reverse complement strand
CAAAAGGAAGATGCTCAACGTGTTAAACCCGCTGCTGCTGCAGCCGAAGATACCCTTGAATTTGTTCCTTTTGATGGGGAAATTGGTTTAGAAATTACAACGCTTCAAAAAAGAGTTGAGAATGAAATCGAAAATAATTCTTGGAATTTTACACGCAAAGATCTCGAAGCTTACTATGCAGGGTTTGGGTGTAAAATAAGTCAAAATAATGGTTCTCATATTAAAGCAGCTCTTCCTAAATTTGAGGTGATTGAGCTTCCAGATGGAACGGCTCTGGTTATTAACTTTAATTTTGAGGGGTTTGAACTTCAAGGAGGGTCTTTTGTTTTTGGAACATGGCGTGATCAAGTGCCTTTTTATCTCCGTTCACAAATTCTTGAAGCACGCCGAAAGATTCAAGCCTTTAAACGTGTTGTTTATGAAGAAATTAATCATGCTCTAGGAGGCTCAAAAAAAGAAGAGGATTGAATCTAAAATATCTCAAATTATCTGGTGTTTTTGAGATAAGAGTGCCTCTCTCGGCGAAAGATGTTTTATGCGAAGTTTTTTAGTTTTATTTTTTTAAAAAGGGTTATTATGCGTCGATTTTATTCAAAGGTATCCAGTATTGCGCTTCTTTTGTGTTTGACGACACAAACGGTGTTTTCAATGGAAGAAGGTCGTCCTGCCCCGCGTGTTGCCGTTGCTGCACCTTCTCTCGCATCCCCGTCGTGTCTTAAATTGTCGAATATAGAGGCAATGCGCGCGTGGATTTCAAAGACAGAGGAATTTATTCAAAAATGTAAAATACGTTCGAGTGCTATTTCTAAGCTTCAGGAAGATCTTACCCTTCCTCTCGTTATAACACTTGGCCCGGTAATTGTTCCATTTATGAATAGAGACATCTTTGAAGCGTGGGAAGATCAGATCTCGGGAATCTTAAATCCCAAAGATCTCCCTAAATTTCCGATGGGGCAAGATCAATTTCTCGGAAATATAAGGGCAGATGCTGCATATAGGGGGCCTGTTGTTCCTCTTGTCGTTGGTACGGTTTATAATTTTTTATTCTACTTCTGTGAGTTTCGCCATGATCTTTGTCTAAAAATAGCTGAACTCAGTTCGGATGATGCGGATAAATTAAAGTATCATCAAGAGGCTCAAAGATCTCTTTCTTACTATTTTTGTCATAATTTCATGCCCCATATTGCTCCAGATAAATCTCTTCAACTAAAACTAAGAGAAAATTTTATCGCTCTTTCACAAAAATTTGCTCAGAATTCTGAACGGTTACAACATGTAAGCCTCAGAACTGACTCAAAAATTAAATATATAAAAGAAGATATTTTAAATCTAAACCGACAAATAGAGCTTCTTGATTCGACGACTCATCTCAGTGATTCTTCACAAGATAGAACAGAAAAGAGCGATTATAAAAATAATATTAGGAGAAAGCTCGTTCTTCAGTACGCAGGTTTATTTTGTTTTACAGAGGATAGTAACTATTTAGATTTTTCGAGAAAAATTCTTGACCTGCTTCCTTCAGATTCACCAGGTTTAGATTTTTTACAAGAAATTATGAAAAGAGTTTCAGAGGAGCCTCAAAGACAACAAGACCCCGCGCTTCTTCTTCATAAGGGGTATTTTTCTGAAAATTCAAGACTCCATATTAATGTTCTGAGTGGATGGTACAAAATTAAAAAATCTTTAAAAAATGAAAATTTTTCTCCAGCTGTTTCTCATATTAAGAGTTTAGAAAGGTTGATCCATGAGAGCTTTGATGTCCAGCCTGCTCAAGAAGGTAAAGATGTAGCACGGGAGCTTTCTGAAGTTTCTTTAAAAAAAGTATATCGAGAATATTATGACCAGATGCAAAGAAATGAATTTTTGTATCCCACGATTATTGATTATATTTTATCTTTTATGATCGTTGGCGATATTCAGGGGGCTCTTGATCGTTTTAATGCTGCAGGAGATCTTAAATTTGGAGATGGAGAAACGATAAGAACACACCAGCCTTATTTGAAAGCGATTCTTGAAAATTTAAGAGGAAATCCAGAAGAGCTCTTAGAGACTTCTAGGAGAGCTGTCGGAGAGTTAAGTTCTTTGAGTAAAGCTGAGCATGCCGAGCCGACTCCTGAACCTAAAGATCTCGAAGTGATTCCTGAAAAACGGAAAGTAAGTGTCCCTTCTAATTTTCCTTTTTTAATTCAACCCTCTGAATCTTTTCCGGATTCCTTTCAGCAAGAAAAGAAACACAGTCCCATGTCTGAAGAAGCAAAGACAGATTTGATGACTCAGTTGGAAAATAAAAGAAGTGCGACGTTTCCCTCAAGATTAATACAGAACCTGAAGCTTCTTGTTAAGAAGTTAGAAGAGAAGTCCGATGTTGTTTCTCAGAGAGAAGCTGAATCCATAAAGCCTGTCTTAAGTTTGACAGTAACATCGGAAAATCCACCTGCGCCACTCTCCAAAGTTTCAGCAGCTCAATCACAAAAATCAGCAGCTCAAGAGAGGGAAGAAAAACGTTTGCGGCATTTGGAGAAGAAGAAAAAACGTGAGCAAAAGCTAAGGGCTGCTGCTGCGGGGCCTGCGGAAGTTGATGCAGATGTTCCAGCCCCTGTAAAAAGAAAGAAAAAAGAGTATTCTTCACCTTTTGAAATTGAAAAAATTAGAACTTAAGGTTGAAAGGGAAATTGCAAACGGCTCGTGGAGATTCAAAAGGGACGAATTTGTCTCCTATCTTCAAAAACTTGGGTGCACACAACGCGATAATCATGGATCTCATCAAATTGTGGAATTGCCGGATATGGTTGTTTATGAAAAAGATGGACACCTTATTACGATTTTAAGTAAAGACCTTAATATTCAAGGAGGAAGTCTTACGCTTCAGCAGAGTTGGGACGATAAATATAATTCTGTTCCCTTTGTCTTGCGTCCTCAAATCTTAAAAGCCCGTGAGAAGCTCAGACAACTGGCAATCGCGATTGAACAGAAGAAAGTTCTTGATTGCGAAGAAGAATAGCGCTCGTTTTTTTCTTTAAATTTGACAAAAACAGAGCGAAAATAGTTTTTAAAAGAAATATTTTCTCTTTTTGCTTGCCATTTTTAAAAGGAATGCCTAAAAGTATCTATGCTTTCGGGCACAAAGAGTCCTTTTGGGGGCTTTAAACCAGGAAGGGCGATTAGCTCAGCGGTAGAGCGTCTCGTTTACACCGAGAGGGTCGGCGGTTCAATCCCGTCATCGCCCACCATCCTTTTGAGAAAAAAGGGTTTAGTGGTTAGATTAAGTGGTTATCGTTTAAACATAAGTCAATTGATTGAGTAAAGAATGGCAAAATCGAATACGATTCTCATTAAGTTAGAGAGTACAGCAGATACGGGCTTTTTCTACGTCATTAAAAAAAATCCCCGTAAAATCACGCATAAGCTTGAATTTAATAAGTATGATCCTCGCGTCAGGAAACATGTGCTTTTTAAAGAGACAAAGCTTAAGTAAATTTAGGAAGCTTTTTTTCTTTGAGGTGCTTCCGCGTGTTTTTCAAAAAAAGACGACAGGGATTGGTCGTTTTCAATTTTTTGAAAATTTCGATTTTTTAAGGTCTTCTTCGCCCAAAGTGTTGAAAAGTCTTTTCTTTGCGGCTATTATGTGTCATAGGGGCTTTAAAAAGCTTTTTCTTTTGTGTTTTTGTCTGAATAAGCAAAAAAAAGATGTTCAAAAACACAAATAGAGACTAAATTCAGAGTACAGTTTAAACTGAAGACAAGGAGAATTTTCTTTGGGACCTTTCTCAAAAAAATGGATTGATGTTTTACTCGGAACCACAGTGGCTTGTTTGGGATTCTCTTTTCTAGAGGGGTTTTCAAAGGGAGAAGCCCTTGCCGATGTCTCTTCGTCGTCCTCTCCTGCCAATAAAACAGCTGAAAACTCTCTTCCTTCTTCTTCCTTAAATACAACCCGCGAAGCCCTTCAATCTCTTTTGGAGGGAGGACATAATTACCTTGGATTTAAAGCCTCCGAGATTTCCCATTCGACTCTTTTAAAGCTGTATACCAAAGTAGGATTTCAGCCTCTTTGGTTTACCGAGGGCCGAAAATCAACCTGTGCGTCAGCCGTTATTAAAATGTTAGAGACGGCGGATGAAGAAGGTCTTGAGCCAGCAGAATATGCTCCCTTTTTGAAAAAATTAGAAAGTTACGTTGGGGCAGACGGCTCCAAACAAGAGACAGCGGCTCAAGAAGACCTTTTAAGAGCCGATATCCTTTTATCCTATGTCCTCCTTCAGTATATTAGTGATGTTCGGGGCGAAAGACTCTCTCCGAAGAAAATTGATAAAGAGCTTTATCTTGATGTGTCTAAAACGGATGAACCTGCTGTTTTGTTGGATCTTCTTCAAAATTCGCCTAAGAATACCTGTGAGTGGCTCGAGAAGCTTTCGCCTCAGAATCCTGAATATAAGGCTCTTAAAGGTGTTCTTAAGGATTTAAAGTCACAACAAGCTCAGGGAAAAGAAGAAAAGATCCTTTCTGATGGACCGAAGCTTAAGAAGGGAAATTCTGGAAAACGTGTTTTAGAATTAAGAGAAGCCCTAGCGTCTCGCGGATATAATTCTGGTGGGGCATCTGATGTTTTTGATGAGCGTCTTGAGACAATCGTTAAAACAGTTCAGAAAGATTTTGGTCTCGGCGTTGATGGGGTTGTTGGCCAAGATCTTCAAGGGCATCTTTCAAAACGGATCGAAGATAAAATAAATCAGGTTATTGTGACGCTCGAGCGTTGGCGGTGGATGCGAGAAGTTTTAGGGTCGAAGTATGTCCTTGTAAACATTCCTGAGTTTGAAGCCCGAACTTATGAAAATGGCCAACATATTTTTACAATGCCCATTATTGTAGGGCGCACATATCGTGAAACACCTGTCATTGATTCCGAAATCATTAATGTGATTTTTAATCCTACCTGGAATGTTCCTCGTCTTATTGCTGTCGAAGATAAATTGAAAGAGGTTCAAAAAAAGGGAGCTAATTATTTTACGCAAAAGAAAATTCATGTTTATAAAGATGGATTTGAGGTTGATCCTCATCAAATTAATTGGTCACAGGTGACCAAAGAGAACTTTAATTTTCATTTAAAGCAAGATCCAGGGAGTCAAAATGCATTGGGGCAAATTCGGTTTACAATTGTGAGCCCTTTTAATGTTTATCTTCATGGAACGCCGGAACAAGAATTATTTGATAAAACAAAAAGAACCTTAAGTTCAGGATGCATTCGCCTCGAAAACCCAGTAAAAATGGCAGAATTTATCTTTGGAAAAGACTCAAAATGGTCAGAAGAATCTATTAAAAATGAAATTGATTCAGGAAAGACAGAGACCATTCCTCTTCAAACACCTGTAAAGGTTTATATTCAGTATTTTACCGTTTGTGTGGATGAATCGGGTAAGGCTCGATTTTTGGCAGATGTGTATGGTCAAGATAAACAAATTTTAGGAGCTCTTAAATCCCGTAGAGCTCAAGCGCCTTAATTTTCTTGATACAATACGATATCAGGCTAAAAACAAAAGATCTTTTTGTTGGATGAATATGGTGCGTTAAGAATTAAGAGAATGAGAAAGTTGAGGATACGATGATTGGAAAATTAGCTCGGAAGTTTTTTGGATCTGCAAATGAGCGTATGCTGCGAAGTTTTATTTCGCGCGTAAAGGAAATAAATGACCTTGAAGCAGATGTTAAAAAATTAACAGATGATCAATTAAAAGCCCGGACGCTTTGGTTTAAAGAGCGTCTTTCTAAGGGCGAGACCTTAGATGACATTTTAAATGAAGCGTTTGCGACCGTGAGAGAGACAGCTTTTCGGGTGTTGGGACAGCGTCCTTTTGACGTCCAGCTCATGGGAGGGATGGCACTTCACAAAGGAATGATTTGTGAGATGCGGACCGGAGAAGGAAAAACGCTTGTTGCGACGCTTCCGTCTTACTTGAATGCCCTGACAGAAAAAGGGGTTCATGTGGTGACTGTCAATGATTATCTTGCCAAGCGTGACTCTGCTTGGATGGGGCAAATTCATGAATTTTTAGGTCTTCGAGTTGGATGCATTGTTCATGACTTAGACGACAGGGAACGTAAGGAAGCTTATGATGCAGATATTACGTATGGAACAAACCATGAAATTGGA
Source organism: Alphaproteobacteria bacterium (assembly GCA_947497675.1). Taxonomy (GTDB): domain Bacteria; phylum Pseudomonadota; class Alphaproteobacteria; order 16-39-46; family 16-39-46; genus 16-39-46. The sequence goes on along the minus strand of CANMHY010000023.1, from coordinate 2,305 downwards.
TTTGATTATCTGCGTGATAATATGAAATTCAGGCTCGACGAGCGTGTGCAGCGGACTTTTAATTATGCCATCGTCGACGAAGTTGACAGTATTTTAATCGATGAGGCACGAACGCCGCTTATTATTTCAGGGGCGTCGGAAGAGTCAGTTAATGTCTATGCTGCGATTGACGGGTTGATGGCCCATTTAACAGCGCAAGATTATGAAAAAGATGAAAAGCAACGCTCTGTGATGCTCACGGAATTGGGGGCTGAAAAAATTGAAAATCTTCTTGAAAAATCTGATCTTTTAAAAGGTGGTACTCTTTACGATATTCAAAATATTTCCCTGATGCATCATGTGAATCAAGCTCTCAGAGCCCATACTCTTTTTAACAAAGATGTCGATTACATTGTTAAAGAGGAAAAAGTTATTATCATTGATGAATTTACAGGGCGGATGATGGAGGGACGCCGGTTTTCGGATGGACTTCATCAAGCTTTGGAGGCAAAAGAGCACGCGCATATTGAAGAAGAAACTCAAACGTTGGCCTCTATTACGTACCAAAATCTTTTTCGAATTTATCCCAAATTATCCGGAATGACAGGAACGGCTTTAACGGAAGCGTCTGAATTTGCGGAGATTTATGGATTAGAAGTGATTGAAATTCCAACGAACGTTGCGGTTTTACGGAAAGATTTGGATGATGAAGTTTATCGGACAGCTGGGGAAAAAAATGAAGCCATAATCAAGCTCATTGAAGAATGTCGGGACCGACATCAGCCGGTTCTTGTTGGAACCGTAAGCATTGAAAAATCTGAACATTTATCAGAACTCTTAAAAAAGAAAAAAATTCGGCATCAGGTTTTGAATGCACGGGTCCACGATCAAGAGGCTAAAATTGTGGCAGAAGCTGGTCGTCCTGGAGCTGTGACAATTGCAACCAACATGGCAGGGCGTGGAACAGACATTCAGCTCGGCGGAAACTTTTCTGTTCGACTAGAACAGCTCATGGTCTCAAAAGGGGTTGAGGTGATTACAGAAGATCTCAAGAGTCAGATTACCCAAGAGATTGCAAAAGATGCCGACGTTGTTCGGACAGCAGGAGGGCTTTTTGTCATTGGGACAGAGCGGCATGAGTCCCGCCGTATTGATAACCAATTACGCGGAAGGTCAGGTCGTCAAGGAGATCCTGGGGCGTCTAAATTTTTTCTATCGCTCGAAGATGATTTGATGCGTATTTTTGGATCTCAGCGACTTGATTCTGTTCTTCAAAAGTTAGGGCTTCAAAAGGGAGAAGCTATTATCCATCCTTGGATAAATAGAGCGCTTGAAAAGGCTCAGCAAAAAGTAGAAGCACGTAACTTTGACATTCGGAAGCATCTCTTAAAATATGACGATGTTATGAATGATCAGCGTAAAGTTATTTATGGTCAACGCATTGAAATCATGCAGTCAGAAAACCTGTCTGATTTGATTGAAGAGATGCGTCATGATGTCATTGAAGAAATCATAAAAAGAGCCATCCCAGAGCATACTTACATTGAGCAATGGGATCTAAAGGGTCTTAAAGAAGAGTGTAAGATTATTTTAGGTCTTGATCTTCCCATTGAGGAGTGGGCTGCTGAAGAGGGAATTGCAGAGTCTGAGATAAGAGAGCGTCTGACATTGGCTTCAAATGCTCATATGGCGGAAAAACAGGTTCTTTATTCTGGAGAATTTTTCCGAAACATGGAAAGAAGCATTTTATTGAGGCTCTTAGACCAGTCATGGAAAGATCATCTTCTTGCCCTTGACCATCTTCGGGATGGTATTAATTTGCGTGCCTATGCGCAACGTGATCCTTTAAATGAATATAAACAAGAAGCATTTTCATTGTTTCAAATCATGATTACGGCGCTTCGCCAAAGTGTAACAGCTGCTTTGTCTCATGTTGGAGAGGGCGTTGGACCTCTCTCTTCTAGAGCCGAGAAGGGAGAATTGCCGCATGGGATTGATCCGCGTGCCCATGAGTCTTCTCGGGAAGAGATCGAACGCATGATGGCACAATTCGGGATTGAAGATGGAGAAGGTCTTCAATCTCAAGGTCCTGCTATGATTCCGGAAATGCTTCCGGCACCTGAAAAGCCTCTCCGTCGAAATGATCCTTGTTCGTGTGGGTCGGGCAAAAAATACAAAGCGTGTCATGGTAAAGTTTGATCTTGTTGCTCCTTTTAGGCCTGCAGGAGATCAGCCACAGGCCATCTCGACCTTAACCCAAGGCGTTCTTGATCAAAAAAGAAATCAAGTTCTCTTAGGGGTGACAGGGTCCGGAAAGACCTTTACA
>CANMHY010000022.1 GCA_947497675.1 Alphaproteobacteria bacterium | reverse complement strand
CATCGACTATTTTTTGACCAAAGCGACCAGACGTCCAATCTAGGGACGTACATCCCCGCATCAACCCATAATGACAAGGACGCGTTAAAAAGACAATTGTGGCCCCAGAGCGGTCTTCACACGCAAGTCTGAGCCCCATGGGATCTTCTGGGGTTGGATCTTCAGCGATCTCATACTTGTTAAACCACGCAAATCCATCTCCCTCAAGATAGATATGAATATGGTTGGGGTCTCCTTGTTTTAAAAACATGAGCACATCATAGAACTGTGTCTGAATTTTCTGAGATTCAAAGCCACAGTTTTTTCCAATAAGAGAGTCTTCTGCAAGGCGCGCTTTTGGTGAAGAACATCCCTCCAAGAAAAGACAAAAAAATAAGGCAAGATACGTTAAGTATCTTACCTTATTTAAACTCATAGAAAAGTCTCTAGAATTAGAAGTTGTATTTAACGTTACCCATAACACCAATGTTTGTAAGATCTTTGTTAACCAAGTAAGATCCTTCCAAACCACCGGAGAAGTTCTGAGTTCCGAAGAGTTTTAGACCGAGACCACCACCATAAGTGCTGCTACCAATGCCCTTATTTGCATCCAAAGTTGCAACTTTTCCAGAAACAAAGGAACCAGAAATAGCCTTCGACTTTGTTGCAGTCATATCATAATTATACACACCAAAAACATAAGGCTCTAGCCAAGCTGCCATACGTTGGCCCGCTTGCAACCTTGTTTGAACCTGTGAAAGGCTTGTCGATTGTGATGAATATATTCCTGCTTGTGTTCCACCAGACTCAGAGAAAGATTTCTGGGAATCGTTAGCATAAGTAAATCCAAGAGTTCCAAGAAGATTTGTCTTATTAATGCTGTGTCTTAAGTTACCAAACACACCGGCAAAATAACGGTTAGAAGTCGGTGAGCTCTTAAGCTTTGGACCATTAAAGTTTGTTGTAAGGGTAACTTCGTCTGGAGAGATACGATCACGATGTTTTTGAACATAGTTGTATCCAGCCATCGCATCAATGCTAAATTTATTCGTAAGCTTGAAAGACGCATAAGGCACGAGACCATATGCATAGTCGCCAATGTTACCATGGTTATACTTCGTCTTACCACCAAGATAACTGAATGTTAACGCAACACCCCCAATAATCTTATCATTAAACTTACGGTCTGTTCCAATGGCAGCGGTTAACAAATTCGCATCCCATTTAAGATCTCTTTGACTCATGTTAATGTTGTTATATCCAACATCTGCCCAAACATTGCGGTTTTTGCTTTCTGGACCAGAATTTCCACCTGTGAGAGATACAGATCCAGCAGACGCTTGAGATTGTGTGCTCATCAGGTTGTCAATACGACTGGAAACCATGCTCATCTGAGCACCGGTTGCAACGCGTGTTGTTTGAGCTTCGGTAATAACCGTACTGTCTTGGTTTAATGCGGAATCACCGTCGAGGTAGGTACCGGCCTGAACGTAAATATAGTGAGCCGCTTCATTAATATCCTGGCCTCCGACCTGGATCCAGCTTCCGACTGCATATTGTGAGTACCCCGTCCGACCATTCTCACCACCATAAACCGTACGACCATCACTAATTCCATAAACGGTTGAGTTAGACACGCCAACTCTACCTGTCTTTACAGCTTGAGCGTAATCAGCTCCGAGACCACATACAATTCCTCCAACAGATGCTGTCAAAAGAAGTGCCTTCATTATTTTTTTTTGAAACATTATAAAACCTCTCTAAAATGAACCAATAAACCCTTTGATTTTCCAAGCGTTTTCTCTAATATTGTTCTTATCCCCACAGGAAAAACCCCTCCCTGAAGAGAATTACCCTATAAGTCTTAACAATCTTTTTTAAATTCAACAAGACCTTAACCTTGCATTGGGCAAAAAAAAAGATCTCCGGAGACTATTATACCACACTCTTTGGTAGTCCCCTTAAAAACCACACACCACATTAAGGCTCATAATTTTTTCTTTCTCAGACTTTGGGACGGGCATAAACCGCTCAATCCCGAGATGAAGACTCTCTTGCAGTGCACAAACCCCCGCTTGGAACGTCCGCTCCCGCCCCAGCAAGACACCGCCCTTATACCAAAGAGCAAGAGAATTTTCAGGGTCTTTCTTCAAGATTTTATCACTCAGATCTAAGACTTCATTTTCTTGACCTCTTTCCATCAGCATACTGAGATAAGGGATAAGAATATCCGTGCGGCTGGGCACAAATTTTATAAGAGCTTGAGCCGCGAGTTTCCAGTTCTGAAACGGCTCTAAAGACTGAAAGAAATATGCCTTTGTTTCTGGAGAAACCGCCATTTCACCATAGATATTATTTGCAACTGTAAAAGCATTTGCATTCCCGCCTCTTGGAAAATTCTTGATAAGGTCGTGCGCGATGGCAAGGCTTGCCTCCATAGCAGGTTTATAATCTTCTTTTGGAGACTGACGTATGGCACGCACAAATTCATAGGTGACAGAACGCGCATACCCTGTCTGCCGCGATCCCCCAATCAGAGCCTCATAGGGGATGAAAGGAGACTCTAAATAGTTTTGCATTGTTAAAAATAAACTTCTCTCTGGCCTAAGAGCAAGTTTTTCATGCATCTGGGAATCAAGTATTCCATAGAAAATGGACCAACAGATCATCAAAATAGAAACAATCTGCATACCAAAAGAAATATATCGATTTCCTTTCTTCCCAAGAATTAATTGGTCTCCTCCCTTAAAGGGAAATACAGAACGCCTCAGGAGAAAAGCGCCTCCAAGCACTGTAAAAGGAATTGTATTCGGGAGTTGAAACCATAAAAGCCCCAAGACAAGGATCATGACAAGATAAAAAAGTCCCCCGATAAAAGAATCCTGCCGTATGGACTGAAAGAGAGCAATATTGATCCCAAAAAGGGCAAAGACACCAAAAAGCCCGAGCGCATTAAAAATTTCAGAGAGGCTATTGTGACTGTGCATGAGATCACGGGAAATAAATTCCCAACTTGGATCAAACGTCCCCGTTTTATAAAGCGCTACTTTTTCGATGAGAAATAAATTAGACGTTACGGCATCTCCAAAGCTTCCCCACCCTTTTCCAACAAAAAGTTCTGTTAGACTACTTATATTAAACGGAAGATTTGTAAAATTGACATACACCGCGCGAATAAGGTTTGTACGACTTTCTAAGGTTGAATAAAAGGGGATGGACAGGTACGATTGAAGCTCATCGTAAAAAATGAGCCCCAATGTAATGCCAAGCATCAACCCCATGGGAATTAAGGCAAGACATATTCTTTTCCAGTGTTTTGACTGTGATTTTGCGAGAACAACCATCCCCAAGCACACGCCCACAGAAATGATACCAGCCCCTTTTAGGGTTGAATTCTGGATAAATCCAAAAAGGACCCCCAAAACCAAAATAGAAATAGTATCCCAAATGAGAGTGTGACGGAATTTTGAACGCAGAGCCAAGTAAATTCCAAGGGTCCCCATCATGACAAAAATTAGATAGTCATCAAAATAAAGAGGGGCCCATGCCCATCCCTTTAAATCCTCAATAAAAGAGTTGGGAGCGCCTATAATTGTTAAAACGGATAGAATTATCAGGACAAGAGCGGCCACACTCAAAATAAGTTTATTATACCGATTCATATAATAAACAACAACGGCCGTAAATGACATGAAACCCACGGTAAGCAAGGTCAAAATACCTTCAGGAACTTGACACGCTCCCACCCAATCTCGAAGAGGAAGAGGATGAAAAATACTCAAAGTCAACGTCAAGATTGCAAGAGCAAGAGGCCCCCAAACAACGGGCATTTTAAATATCCGTAACGCGAGGTAAGGATTTTTCCGAAGAATAAAACAACTCCAAAGACCGGCACATCCCCCCAAAAACCAAACACTCGGGATAATCATCCCCAACTGAGGGTAAAATCCAAATCGTGTTGGGGGAAGCCCCAACAGAGGCGTCAATAAAAATGCCACAAGAATGGTCACCCCAAGATGCTCTTTTTGGAACGGTTGTATCAGTGTCTTAAAAATAGCCCTCACTAAAAACCTCTCGTAACAGTTTGTTTCTTAAAATTATGTCTTTCAAAAGACAAATCCAACCTATAATAATTACCCGTCAAAAAAAAGCCTAAAAGAGAAGAACTTTCAAATATTTTCATTAAAAAATTATTCTTAAAAACTTTTAGAAAATTCTTAAAATTTTGACACACTTTCAAAAAAGATCTCTTTTTTAAAAGAACATTCTTGAGGAAATTCTCAATCCTTTGTAAAACAAATACAATACTCTCTTAGAAAGGTTATTTTATGTCTGACGCCACCCGTTTTCCTAATTTACACATTGTCGATCATCCCTTGATCCAGCACAAATTAAACCTCATGCGTATGAAAGAGACCGATAGTATTCTTTTTCGGCGTCTTTTAAATGAAATTGCTCTTTTGATGGGATATGAAGTTACGCGCGATCTTCCTCTTGCCCCTCAAATGATTGAAACGCCCATCACCCACATGGAAGCCTTCTTTGTAGCAGAAAGCAAAATTGCCATTGTCCCTATTTTAAGAGCAGGTCTTGGGATGGCTGAAGGATTCCTTGATCTCATGCCGAGGGCCCTTGTAGGACATATTGGTCTTTATCGAGATCCCATCACAAAAATGCCCGTGGAATATCTCGTAAAACTCCCCGATCCAGAACAAAGACTTTTTATCCTTGTTGATCCGCTCCTTGCCACCGGAAATTCCGCTGTACACGCTGTAAACATACTTTTAAAGCGTGGCATTGAAAGATCTAAAATAAGGTTTGTTTCTCTTGTTGCTGCTCCCGAAGGCCTTGCCGTTTTCAATCGACATTTTCCAGATATAACGCTCTATACCGCTGCCCTTGACAAAGGACTTACTGAAAAAGCCTATATCACACCAGGGCTCGGAGATGCAGGAGATCGAATTTTTGGAACAAAGTAATAAACAATATAAGAACATCCGCTTAAAAAGATCGCTCTCTGTCCTTCTCTTAAGTTGCTTCTTTTGTTTCTTTTTCCATAAAACACAAGCTCAAGAGCCCCCCCATGGGGCACATTTGCCCTCCTTAATTCATCCTGCAAGGCTTTTGAAAAATCCTCTTGATCATCCATCCCTTACCTCTGGCATAAATTATACAGTTTCAATTAAAGGGATTTCGGATCCCGAGCTTCTGCTTCTTTTTCAGGAAGTGTCAGAGCTTATTGCGCTTGAAATTAGGCCCCCGCCCTCACTTGAAGGACTCAGACGACGGATTTTTGAAGATATCCCTCATTTCAAAAAAGTCCTCGAGTCTGAGGGGTATTATGATGGCAACGTCATCCCATTTCTAGGGGGAGGTCTTCATGTCACACTCTCAGGATCCTTCCAAGTTATTTTAGAAATTGTTCTCGGAACACGGTATACGCTTAATTCTTTTAAATTTAAATCTCACCCTACGCCTCAAGCGCTCGAGTCCCTCTTAAGTAACATCGAAAATCTTGGCATCAAACTCCATCATCCCGCGCGTGCGCAAGAGATTTCCGAAGCTGTCACCACCCTTATCAGCAAACTTGCGACACGGGGATATCCTTTTGCGAAAGTTGTCGATCAGTCCATTGTAGTTCATGAACAAACACATACAATGGATGCTTCAATCCAAGTGGACTTCGGCTCTTTGTCACGATTTGGACCTGTTTCCATTGAAGGATTGAAATTGCTTAATACATCTTATATTCAAGATGAGATCCTTTGGAAAAAAGGGGACATTTTTGATGCGCAAAAAATAGACCTGCTCAGAACAAATCTTTTGCAGTCCAATCTATTTACATCTGTCGATGTCATTCCTGCAAAAGAGCTTAATGCCCAAGGAGAACTTCCTATTTTGGTGCGTGTTATTGAAAACAAACGGCTCTACATTGGAGCAGGTCTCCATTACGCCTCCAGTGAAGGCGCTTCTCTCAAAGCTTTTTGGGGCAATCGAAATCTTTTTGGAGACGGAGATAATCTTGATGTCACAGGGCAACTCGGAAAAATAAAATCCATTATTGAACCAACCTATACCCTCCCTCACTTTTTAAGACCGGACCAAACACTTGTTGCGTCTGCCATGGGAGGATCTGAGCGTCCCGAGGCTTATCATAAACGGGGCCTCAGCGGACTCCTCCAGCTCAAACGCAAAATAAATGAAACTTGGCAAGCTTCCCTTGGCGGTGAGTATTCCACAAGTCGCATCAAAAAAGAAGGGAAAGCAAATGACTACCATCTTCCAAGCATTCCTCTTAACATTAATTATTCAAGTATAAACAGCATTCTCAACCCCACAAAAGGTTTAAAAGCAGACTGGTCCGTCATTCCTTTTCCAAAAGTTTTAGGAGGAACATCTAATTTTGCGCGTATTTTCCTGCGCCAATTGCTCCATCAGCCTCTGGATCCAGAAGACTCTCTCATTTTTTCAACTTATGTCAACATCGGTCTCATGCCCAATGGGAGTCGAAATTCTGTTCCCCCTGACAAATTATTTTATGCAGGAGGAGGAGGATCTGTTCGAGGATATGGATATCAATTGGCAGGCCCCTTGGATGCCCAAAAAAACCCTCTCGGAGGTTCCTCTGCCTTTGAATCCGGCGTCGAACTCCTTACCAAAATCACCACAGACATTGGAATTGTCACCTTTGTTGATGCGGGAACGGTTTTTAATAGGCCAACACCAACATTTTCAAATCCTCTATTTTGGGGGGTTGGGGGTGGCATAAGGTATTATACGCCAATAGGACCCATCCGATTCGATGTCGCTTTTCCACTGCGTCGTCGCGCCGGCGTTGATTCTCCTTTCCAAATTTATGCCGGGATCGGACAATCTTTTTAAAAAAAACCGGGAAATTCTTGTTTTTTTCAATAAAATGCGTCACCTTAAAGAAACGAAACTCACCCCTAAAAGGTTACACCTCTTGAACAAGCGTCTCTTTCATGGATTTATTCTTACTTTTTTAGTTCTCTTAAGTCTATTTGGGGCCTTAAGCTGTGGGCTTTTTGTTCTTTTCGAAACAAAAAAAGGACAAACCTTTCTTCTCTCCACCGGCGCGTCTTATCTCAAAAAACAGGGCATTGACCTTTCAGCAGAGGGTCTTCAAGGAGATTTTCCCAAAAATTTTAGCCTTCAAACAATAACGCTCTCTCTCAAGGATGAGTCCTCTTCTGTCTTAAGTATTCACAACCTTGAGATCAGTTTCAAATGGCAAGACCTCTTAAAAGGAATGCTGACATTAAATCTATTAAAAGCTGAAACCATTACCTTTTCGTCTTCCTCTGAAACGGCCCCCCCTTCTTTCTCTTGGGAAGATATTTATTCTTCCCTCAAGACGATTTCTGTTCCTCTTCTCCCTCTTTCTTTAAAATTAGACCATTTTGAAATCATGGACGCTTCTTTTTCAAATGAGGGCAAAGAGATCCACCTCGCAAGTGAGGGACATTTTTTCCTTCCTCATTTTTCAAAAGACTCAGAAAGCACTCTGTTTCTAAAAATTAAAGGGCTTAACATCTCCTCTCTTCTTCTTTTAGATATTGATTACGATGATACGTCACATCATCTGAAAGGTATTTTTGAATTTAAAGAAGACAAAGATGGCCTCTTAAAGTCCCCTGTTCCTTTTACTTTAAAAGGAGATTTTCAAAAGGAAGAGTTAGATCAAAAATTCTTTGGAACCTTTACGCTTGAGAGTCCCTCCTTCCTCTCTTTTGAGAGTAACTATGTTTTAACCTGCGCCCTAATTCCAAACCTAACGCTTGAGGGTCACCTTACATCCCCTGATCTTTTTAAAGAGGGGCCTTTGTCCCTTTCTTCGCAGTTTGACTTCAACCTTGATCTGAGTCTTGAGAAAGAATCTCTTGCGCTTCGCCATGGAGAGATAACAAATGAGGATTTTCTTCTGTCAGGAGAAGGTCATTTTCCACTTGATGGAACGCCTCTTGATTTTCAGGGAAAACTTAATGTTATCAATACTCGCTTTCTGAAAGATCAAGATTCTGTACCTCTCGAGATACTTGAAAGAACTTTACCCAAAGAGCTTTTTTTTAACGTTTCAGGAATTTTTAAAAATGCTTTGGAGATCACCTGTTTCTCTGGAAAAATATCAGAGAAAGCTTATTTGAACATAAAAGGGCGCCTCAACCAAGAAATGGGAACGGCCGATGGGGCTCTCGAGATGACGCTCCCTTTCGATCAAACGACCCTCGATGGACATCTCGATTTCATATGGGAAGAAGAGACACTTCGACTTAACAACTTGAAGATAGAGGGACCTTCCCTCACGCTGCATGGAAATTTAGTGTGGGAAAAATCCCCCCTCCCCCTTGGACATCTCGCGTTCTCCTTGATAGATCTCTCTCTTTTAAATTCGGATCTTCCAAAAGGACATTTCGTTGGGAGTTTAAGCTCTCAAAAAGAAAAAGGTCTCTCCCTAGAGCTTGAC
>CANMHY010000021.1 GCA_947497675.1 Alphaproteobacteria bacterium | reverse complement strand
CTCTTTATCCCCCCGAGACACTTTCCTTTCTTGAAGATCCTTTACGTCTTCAGTCCTATGGAGACCTTAAAACCTATCTTCCTGAGTGTATATTAACGAAAGTTGACCGGGCCAGCATGAGTATGGGCCTTGAGGCACGCGTGCCGCTTCTTGACTATCGTATTGTTGAATATGCAGCAGGGCTTCCTTCTTCTCTTAAACTTTCTCACGGAGAAACCAAATACCCTTTGCGAAAAATACTCTCAAAATACGTTCCCTCTGCCCTAATTGATCGACCAAAAAAAGGGTTTTCTATTCCCCTCGGAAATTGGCTACGGGGACCCCTCAGGGATTGGGCAGAGTCTCTCCTCTCTCAGAACGCCCTTTCAGAGGACAATCTTTTTAAATCAGAGATCATCCGATCAACATGGGAAGATCATTTATCAGGTAAAGCAAACTTTGAGTATAAACTCTGGGGAATTTTAATGTTTCAGCAATGGCGCAAATCTTCTGCTTCTACTTTCCCTCAACGCTAAAAATGTCAAATAGGGCTTTAATTATTTGATTAAATATGTCTATTGTTCAAAATAAAATGGTCATTCAGGACTTCTTAAATAGAGAGACTTTTAAAAAATGGTAACTGTTAGACCGACTTCATCCTCCTTCTTTGATCTTTTTCGATCGCTCCCCGTCCAGATTTCACTTTTTCTTTATATTTTAATACAGAGTTTTCTTCTCTATAAAAGCAACTGGAGCCTTCATTTCTTAGGAGGAGATGCTTGTATGTATTATGAGAATGCTCTCTGCTTCCTTGAAAAACGACCCTATACGTACTCTGAGAGACAACCCTTTTATCCTTTAACGCTTTCCACCATTCTTTGGATTTTTGGAAAAAAGTCCGTCGAAATGTGTATTATTTTTCAATTTCTAGTGCATATCGGAGTCGCTCTTTGCTCTTTTAAAATTGCAAATCTTATCATTCCCAAATGGAAAAACAGTGTCTTTATCCTTGTCCTCTTAAATCCTTCTGCACTCTTTCATACTGAAGTTTTAATCACCGAAACACTTTACGCTTTTCTTTTTGGACTTGCGTATTATTGGCTTCTTGTCGGAGCTTCTCAAAAAAAATGGATTCCAACCCTTGGAAGTGGTTTTTTAATAGGAACGTTAGCTCTGACAAGACCCGAAGCAAAGTTTCTTCTCTATTTAACACCATTCCTCGTCTTTTATCTTTATATGATCTTCCATCTCTTTAAACAAAACTGGGGACAACTTCTTCTCATCAGCATTCTAACTTTTGGTGCCGGATATTTAATAACCGTTCCCTGGCAACTTTATCTCTCTCATTATACGCCTCATATGGGCATTACCTCTTCTCATAAACAATTTGATCATATTAGCCTTAACGTTGCTATTTTAGAAAATCTTGCTCAAGAAGGAAAAGGTCTTCTTGAGACATATCCGGAGGTTCTTTCAAAAGGAGAAGAGGCTTTTCATGCCCTCCCTGAAAGTTCCCGTATGAGCCTTCCGGAAAAACACGCCTTTTTAAATCGTTATTATCTCAAACAGTTTTTTACCTACCCCTTCCCTGTTTATGTGCGTGCCTTTTTACAGTCTTGGTCAATGATTTATCTTGCAAACGGATCTCAAATTCTGATGGAGCTTCTTCAACAAGACAGATCTATTCCAAAAGACTTTCAACATAAACCAAACATTTTAAAAAATATGTTGGCAGCCCTAAAAGAAAATCCTCTTTCCTTTCTCACAACTTCTTTGTTATTTTTTGGAACTCTTTTCTTAAGAATTCTAGACGTTTTTGGCCTGATTGCTCTTATGGTCAATAAACAGTATAAATGGCTCTTGGCTTTGTCATTTCCTGTCTTATTTGTGACTCTTATTAATCTCTGTGACGGACAAGGCAGAGCAAGACTTGCCCTTGAGCCTATCTTAATGATTTGGGCTGTTTATGGTTTTATGTATCTTAAAGAAACTCTCTTAAAAATCTTCAAAAGGACGACCTCTTCATGAAAAAAATAGTTGTTCTTGTTCCTGCATTTAATGAAGAATCAACCATCTTCAAGACCGTTAAAGCCTTAGAGTCCCTCAAGGAAAAACTTAAAAAACCAGACTACGATCTTAAAATCATTGTCATTGATGATGGCTCAACAGATGGCACAAAAAAAGAGGCCGAACGCGCTCATGCAGATGCCGTTATCTCTCATCCAAAAAACCAAGGATTAGGGGCTGCTGTGAGAACAGGACTTGAAACTGCGCGTCTTTATAATGCGGATATTGCAGTAAAGTTTGATGCAGATCTTCAACATAACCCTCTTGATATTATCTCTCTCATTAAACCCCTTGAACACACTAATGCAGACATTGTCTATGGGCATCGCTTTAATCGGATAAGCTACAAAATGCCCTTTATACGGCGCATTGGAAACCGTGTTTTTACAGGACTTATGCGCTGGTTGACAGGCTGGGATTTAAAAGATAGTCAACCCGGAATCTTTGCAGTCAACCAAAACTATCTCAGCATTTTTAGAATCCCAAGAGATTATAATTATACCCAACAAATTCTGCTCGACGCAGCCTGTAAAAGGATGCAATTCAGTCACGTTGAAGTTTCTTTTAAAGAGCGAACCCATGGAAAATCTTTTGTTTCTTTAAAATATCCTTTCAAGGTATTTCCACAATTATTTTGGGTTCTTGTTGGTGTCAGGCCTTTAAAGATCTTTGTTCCCGTTGGTCTTTTTTTTATTGGGTGCTCGAGTCTTGTTTTTTTGTATCAGATTATCCAATATCTCTCCGGCATTACATCAACTCCCGTCGTTAATGTTAACTTTGTTTTAGGCTTTGGACTTTTTGGCCTTCAAGTTCTTCTCTTTGGTGTCCTTGCGGAGCTTATTGCAGAAATCAGAAGCCTCATTGCCCGTTTTAGGGTCATCGATAAAAAATAAAAGCTCACTTTAATCAGAAAAGCTTCTCTGAACGAATTTTTAAAATTCTTTTTTAGAAAAAGAGATCAAAGCTAAGAACAACTTCGTCAAAAGCGGTGAGGACATCTTCGATGAAGCAGGGACCATCCTCAGACCAACTTGTTGCTTGAATTTAAGGAATCTTCTTTTTTAAGGAGGAACAGGATGTCATTATGGCTCAATACCCTAACTATGTCATGATACAAAAATTCCTTTTCGACTACGACTTTTAAAGGAAATAAGTTTGGTTGATTTTTTAAAATCCGAATAACAAGTTGATCAAATCAATTTATTAGTACGGATCCCAATCAATTAAATCACAATTTCGATGTGTGGCTCTCATATCTCTTAGTGCCAGAGGTATCGTTGCACGCCATAATCGACACTTTTCATCATAATACAGTTGCTCTCTAATACGCACTGGCTTTTGACACGTATGAATAAATTCTATCGTCCCAAATATACCACAAGAGACGACGTTGCTTCGACCAGACGACATGATTGAAATCCAGTTCGTAGGAATTTGAGAGATAACTCCCTCTTCACTTAACGTTGTTTCGAGACTAATATAATTAAACTCATCGGCTCTCAAAAGAGCAACCGCATGGAAGAGGACTAATCTATTCGGAGGTGCTGCACGCTTGCAGATATATAAACCACGACAGAGCCTATCCAGATATCTAGAACATGCGGTTCGGCTCAAAAGCGTTTTAAAGGTTGCGTTAGACAATTCTGGGAAAAGCGCACGTAGCCCCCTGAAAGGTAAAGAGATAACGTTCAGTATTGGCATTTTGATCAAGCCAATTGGCTAAGTATATCATCGGTTGCATAAGCTCATAACTCTACATTAGGTTACACTAAGTGTAACCTAATGTAGAGTTATACACAAGATTTATTCATAATCAAGAAAATGCAATAACAAATATTACTTTCTATTAAATTGAAGCAATCTATTGAAATATCGAAAGAATATCCTTCTTTTTGAAATATGATGTAAATTATAACATCCTTATGCTATATTTTACATCGTGAAGAGATATCAACGGACTCACCTCGGGAAAGAGATTGATTTCTTTTTAACAAAGGAACGCGCATCATTGGAATAGAATGTAAGGACTCTGAATCTCTTCAGAAACAAGATCTTTCTGGATTAAAAGACCCCAATCTGAAAATCCGAGTGCTCTTGGTATTATTCTTTACGGAGGACAAACCGTCTTACAAGTCGCCCCTCAAATCATTGCTGTTCCATTTTCAATATTTTTGTAGAAAATTTTTCTAATTGACGATAGAAATTTCTATAATTAAGGCGAGAGAAAATAGGGCATCTTTTCTAAAAAAGTTGAAAATATGCCAATTGTATGGTATTAATAGCCTAATGTGATGATTAAAATGATTAAATCGTCTGTTGTGAAAGCTAAAATTGAGCCTTATTTAAAAAAGAAAGCAGAAACTGTTTTGCATAAGCTTGGCATTACCCCTGATCAAGCTGTAACTATGCTCTATAAACAGATAGTACAAAACCATGTTTGGCCTATAGGATTAAAAATCCCAAATGCAAAAACTCTCAAAGTCTTTTCAGAAACTGATGATGATATTAATTTAGTGAAATTCTCTAGCTTAGACGAGCTGTTCAAAAATTTAGAGGCATAAATTTTGTTGGGTATTATCTATCATAATCAGTTTGAAAAAGATATTAAACGCACAAAAAAAAGAGGGAAAGATCTTCACAAATTAAAGATTATTATTCAATCACTCGTAGCAAAAGAACAGCTTCCTGTAAAATATCGTGATCATCCTTTGAAAGAAAACTATAAAGACAGCCGCGAATGTCATATTGAGCCCGATTGGCTTCTGATTTACAAGATAACAGATTCGGCAATCATTCTTGAAAGAACTGGAACTCATTCAGACTTATTCAAATAAATATATATGTCTAAGAAATCGGAAATGCTTCGTTTTCAAATGCATATTCCCCCTCATCCAGGAGAAATTTTAAAATAACGTTATCTTGATCCTCAGCATCTACCCGCTCTCGGTTTTAAAGTTAATCCTTGAAAATCCACCATTTCAATAGTCTTGAAATATTCAAACCCTTTTAAGTGGATCTCCGCAGAAAATTGCTTCGACATTCTAAAGACATATAGTAATCAAGTACTGCAAACCGGACAAAGGAAATGAAATGCAAAAAGTTGGAATGTTCAAAACTAAGACACATCTTCCTGAACTTATTCGTCAGGTCCAAAAAGGGCAACAAACTTGCCTAACAAACAGGAGCCAGGAAGTTGCCATTATTGTCCCGATAAGAGCCCTACAATAGAGAAAAAAATCCTCTATTTTTAAGGAGCTTAAGGATCTTCTAAAAAAATCCCCTTTAGGAACCGTCGATGAAATTATCAGCATGAAAGAAGAGGAAAAGAAATGAGCAACTATTTGGTTATAGGGTGCTCCGTATTATTCAAGATATCACTCTTGATTTAGAAAATTTTTCCAATCTTGTCTAAACTTTTTGAGGAATTTTCTCAGCACTTTGATTTTTCTTACGCAAACTAAAGAATAATAAGAGGGGCGCCGATAAGAAAATAGAAGAATACGTTCCAAAGGTAATGCCGATAATAAGTGGCAAGGAGTATTCTGCCACAACCTCGCCTCCAAAGGCATAAAGAGCAATCAAAGACAAGAGCGTCGTTGAAGACGTTAAAATTGTCCGGGAAAGGGTCTCATTAATACTCAAATTAATAAGTTCACGATCTGGCATCGCTTTGTACTTGCGTAAATTTTCACGAATACGATCGTAAATAACAACTGTATCATTAATAGAATAGCCAACCGTCATGAGAATCGCGACAATGGCTTGAGAATTAAATTCAAAATGGAAGATTGTATAAAGCGCAAGAACTGCTATGGCATCATGAAAAAGCGCAATAATGGCACATATTGCAAAGTGCAATTCAAATCGGATCCAAATGTACACCAGCATGGCCACCAAACACCAAAAAACAGCATAGATACCATTGTGAACCAATTCTTCGCCCATCTTAGGCCCAACGGTTTCAATGCGCCTAAAGGAAACATCTTCTCCTAAAGCTTTTTGAATCTTTGAAATCGCCTTGATTTGTCCTTGTTCACCGCCCTCTTGGCGAGCCAGACGAATCAAAACCTCATCGGAACGTCCAAACTCCTGAAGCGCAACTTCCCCTAAGTCGAGGTTCGCAACATGATCTCTCAATTCTTTAAGGTTTGCGGGACCTTTCGTCTGTATTTCAATGAGAATCCCTCCTTTGAAATCAATGCCTAAATTAAGACCTTGAGCCCAGAGCATTGCAAAGGTAATGATTGTAATGAGAATCGATACAGCATAGGTAAAATGCCTGATACGTATAAAATCGATTGAAGTTCCATGAGGAATAAGGGAAAGCCCGTGCCACTTAAAGGTCATCTAAATCCTCTTTTAAATCCAAAGGGTTTTGGGGTGACGCCAGTTCACCCACGATATAAGAATTAAACGGGTCAAAGAAACAGCTGTAAACATTGAAATCAGAATTCCAATGGAAAGCGTTACAGCAAACCCACGAATTGGCCCTGTTCCAAAAATATACAACAATAGGCTTCCTATTAAGGTTGTCAAATTGGAGTCAACGATGGTGGACATTGCCCGTTTATATCCTGAATCGATGGCAACAAGAAGACGCTTGCCAAGACGCAATTCTTCTTTAATGCGCTCATTAATTAAAACGTTGGCATCAACGGCAATTCCCAACGTTAAAGCCACACCTGCAATTCCAGGAAGCGTTAAAGTTGCCCCAAGCTGAGAAAGAGCTGCAATTAAAAGAACAAGGTTAAAAATCATAGCAACATCTGCAATAAAGCCAATTGCGGCATAAGCTATAACCATAAAAACAGCAATTAAAACGATCGAGAAAATTGTCGCATGCTTGCCTGCAGAAATAGAATCTGCTCCTAAATCAGGCCCCACTGTACGCTCTTCCAGAACATGGAGAGGTGCTGGCAAAGCGCCGGCTCTTAAAAGGAGCGCGAAATCGCTTGCTTCTTGAACAGAAAAGTTACCAGTAATGGAGCCGTGCCCCCCTGTAATTGGTTCAGAAATCACAGGCGCACTAATGACTTTATCATCTAAAATAATGGCAAAACGTTTTCCAACATTCGCACGCGTTGCATCTGCAAACTTCTTAGCCCCGATCGCATCAAATTTAAAAGAGACGGATGCTCTTCCTTTGTCATCAAAGCTCGGTTGTGCATCCAAAAGTGTTTCCCCAGAAACAATTATGGCCTTTCGGACAACATAGTTTACTTTTTGCGACGCAATTTCTTCAGATTCTAAAATTTCTGACCCTTGAGGGAGATGTCCATCCATTGCTTCTTCAAGGGCAACGCTATCATCTAAAAGTCGAAATGAAAGTTTTGCTGTCTGTCCCAATAAATTTTTAACATGCTCAGGATTATCAATGCCAGGCAATTGAATTAAAATACGATTACTGCCTTGCTGTTGAATTGTTGGCTCTTTGGTTCCGGTTTCATCAATACGTCGTCTCACAATTTCAATCGATTGACTGATTGCTGATTTTTCGCGCTTCGAAATTGCAAATTCTGAAAGAATAAGACTTACATGAACGCCATCAATCTGCACCGTAAAATCGGGATCTATATTTTGAAGGGTTTTAAAAAGCCGCGACTGATCTTCTGCTTCAAGAGGAGATCTTAACTCAAAAATAATCGCATGTTGTGCAAGGTCTGTATGGAGATGGGCATATCCAATTTTATCTTTTCGAAGGGCAAAACGGGTTGAATCTAAAAGACCCACTAAATAATCATGGACAACATTTTTTAAGTCTGCCTCAAGCAAAAGATGGCTGCCTCCTTGAAGATCCAAGCCCAAATTTACCTGGGTTTTGGGAAACCAAGAAGGCAGCGTATCCAATGTTTTTTTGGAAAACAAATTAGGAAGCGCGAACCATATCCCGATAAAACATGTTAAAAGAATGAGAACTGTTTTCCACTGTGGCGTTGACATAAAAAAACCTTTTAACTTCTAACGTTTACTTTTTCTTTTTTTCTTCTTTTCGACCTTTTTTAGGAGTCAATTTTGCTGCCTTCGATTCTGATTTTTTATCAGAAGAAGACGCTTCGTCGCCCTTAGAGGTGAGAGCAGACCGGTTTAAAACATCCGCAACCATTGTGCGCATGAGACGAACCTTGACCCCATCAGAAATCTCAACTTCAAGTTCTTGATCATTGATAACCTTTAAGACAGTTGCAATAATTCCACCGGAAGTCAACACTTTATCGCCCCTTACAATACTCTTTAACATTTCTTGTTGCTGACGCACACGTTTTTGTTGGGGACGAATAAGAAGGAAATACATCACAACAAAAATAAGAAGAAATGGGATAAGAGACATGTAGTTAAATCCCTCACCTGCAGCAGATGACATCATTTTAAATTCCTTTTATGGTTAAATTAATCTTCATCCTTCTCTTGTACCTAAAGAATTCATTTGCTTCAAGAG
>CANMHY010000020.1 GCA_947497675.1 Alphaproteobacteria bacterium | reverse complement strand
CTGATTCAAACACTAAAGCCGAATATATAATGGGACACTCGATTCAGGCCTTATCAATCTTGGCAAAAGGATTGACCACACACTTTGCGATTCCATTGGCAGCACAAATTCATGAAGGAATTCGTTTCACATATAAAGATCATCGCACTTTGTTGGATAAAATGGTCGAACTTTTGAGTGAACTTGGTCTATCAGCTTGTTATCTTGTGCTCGACAAATATTATGTGTCTGGAGGGTTCATGAAGAAGTTGGTTTCTCTGAATATTCATATTGTCACCATGATGAAACATGGGGCTGTTGCCTATGAGCCCCTTGTAGAACAGAAATCACATGGACGAGGCCGACCAAAAAATATGGCAAAAAAGTAAAATTGTTTGATTTGTTCAAAACGGATCTTCCCTTTCTCAAAATACCAATGCCAGAAAATCAAAAGCTGATGATAGAATATTTTAAAAAAAGAACTTTTCTGGAGACCGTTCGGGGGCATGGCTCAATTTGTTTTTACGAGACAACCAAAAAGGGGAAACGCAATTGTGATGTCAACGGATCTAACGTTAAGTCCATCGGACATAATTTTAATCTACAGCCTGCGCTTTAAAATCGAAGTAATGTTCAAGCAAACCGTCCATCAAATTGGATCATTTCTCTATCGATTTTGGCTAAAGAGTATGTCACCAAAGAAGCGTGGCAGTGTC
Source organism: Alphaproteobacteria bacterium (assembly GCA_947497675.1). GTDB lineage: Bacteria > Pseudomonadota > Alphaproteobacteria > 16-39-46 > 16-39-46 > 16-39-46. The sequence goes on along the minus strand of CANMHY010000020.1, from coordinate 7,812 downwards.
GACCAAAATTTGCAATTCTGTTCAAAAAAATACAAGCAGGCCGTAGCAAAAAAACTTCGCTCGTATCATTTATTTATCCTATTGGGATTTATAGCTCATGGGCTCGTACAGTACCTATCGATCTATGCTCATGAGGTTGTTTGGAAAAACTATGGAACGTGGTTGAGGACCATAAGACCAAACAAGCTTCCCTCAGAAATGGTGGTTTCGTTAGCCATGAAAAACACCTACAATGAATTTCTCGCAGATAATGAATATGGCTACATCTTCAAGAAATTCGTGCTCCAAAAAATGGATCCTAAAAGATTAAGGTATCTGATCCCAAAAAATGCGGAGGCTGCTTAGCTGTAAAGCCCTAAAAATCTTAATAAAACGATGCTTCTAGAAACTTCAAATGGGGTGGTGATGGGAGATCTTACTGTTGCTCGGAGCCTGCGTCAACTATCAAGAATGTTGGACCCTCAAGAGATGAAGATAAAGATTTAAATCCTCGGTTAGAAAGAGTTTTTCACACTGAGGAATATGATCATCTGGAAGGACATTGATTATTTTGAATTCCATAAAAAACCTTTGCTCGCAGGGCGCTTCATTAATTATGTTCAATGAATATAGGTATTAAGGGGCTGAGCTTATAATATCTCAACTAAGTTGCTCAACAGCCTTTTTAATTCTCTCACACGCATCTTCCAATACGTCTAAAGACGTGGCATACGATATCCGAAAGTAAGGTGAAAGACCAAAGGCCTCCCCGGGAACAACGGCAACCCCCACGGATTCTAGAAAGTAGGTTGCAATCTCTGAGTCTGTTGTCAGGACTTTTCCTGCAGGCGTTTTTTTACCCATGAGCTCTTTTGCAGAAGGATAGACATAAAAAGCACCTTGGGGCTTCAGACACGAAAGCAAAGGAATGTCATTTATAAGATCCACCACACGATTACGTCTTTCTTCAAAAATCTCTTGAAACTCTTTTAAGAAACTTTGATCTCCTTTAAGAGCTTCTTCAGCCGCTGCTTGGGCAATAGAAGTCGCATTCGACGTGCATTGAGATTGAACCATCTTCATCGCTGAAATAAGAGCTTTTGGAGCCGCTCCATAGCCAATGCGCCATCCGGTCATGGCATAGGTTTTAGAGACGCCATTCACGATTAAGATACGCTCTTTGAGCTCAGGGACAACTTGAGCAAGGGTTTTAAATTTTAAGCCATCAAAAACAAGATGCTCATAAATATCATCACTTAAAATCCAAACATGAGGGTGCTTTTTTAAAACCTCTCCGAGAGCCTTTAGTTCATTTTCGTCATAACACATCCCTGTTGGATTGCTGGGCGAGTTCAAAATCAACCACTTTGTTTGAGGGGTGATCATCTTTTCCAAAAGTGCAGGTGTTATCTTAAAGTTATCCTCTTCTCCAGCTTGAGCAATTTTTGGAACAGCTCCAAATAAAAGGACAATGTCCAAATAGGATACCCAATAGGGAGCTGGAATAATAACCTCATCTCCTGGATTCAACGTTGAAATCATTGCATTAAAAATAACGTGCTTCCCCCCACAGGATACGATGATTTCCGAAGGATCATACACAAGGTCATTTTCCGTCAAAAATTTTTGGCAAATGGCTTTTCTGAAAGAAAGCGTTCCTTCGACAGCGGTATATTTTGTCTCACCGCGTCCAAGTGCCTTGACGGCGGCTTCTTTTATAAAAGCCGGCGTATCAAAATCAGGCTCACCAGCTCCAAGACCAATAACATCCTGTCCTGCCGCCTTTAAAGCTGCAGCTTTTGCAGAAATTTCAAAGGTGGGGGAGGGTTTAATCATACTCAAACGATGCGCAAGAAAAGACATATGAGATCCAATGCGTTAAAAATCTTGTTAAAAATTTAAAACCCCAACGAAAGAGTCCTAAAAAGCCTAAGATTTTATACGTTGACTCCTGGTTTTTGTAAAGAAATAAGGTTTTTTTTCTTAATTTTCTGTTCAAAAAGCCACACTAGAAAACTTTTTTATCCCGGCGATAAGGATCAAGAGTGAATTAAGAGTTGTTTTATTTTTTTTAACGGAGTATGTTTGAGTTAAGGTTTCTAATATATGCTTTGACATTAAAGAAAATGCAAGATTTCCTTTGCGTTAAAGAGTTTAGAACTTGAGTGTTTTTGCGCTCTTAGTCCTCGGGAAATGGGTTCCTTAGGGATTTTTAACGAAATATTAAGGTAGAGAAGACAATATGGCGATTGGTACAGTTAAATGGTTTAACACCACAAAAGGGTACGGTTTCATTCAACCACAAGATGGATCAAAGGACGTTTTCGTTCATATTTCCGCCCTTGAGCGTGCGGGCCTCCGGTCCTTAAATGAGGGTCAAAGCATTTCTTATGAACTTGCAACAGAAAAAGGAAAGACATCTGCTGTCGATCTGAAGCCTGTTGACTAAAACATCTAAAAAAGAAAAAGGAAAGAGCACATAAACTCTTTCCTTTTTTTTTGCCTTTTTTCACGTTTAACCATAAGGTTTCATCATGATTTCACCTGAAATGCGTCAAACGCTTATTCAAAAAGCCGAAGAGATTGCGCTTAACTCTTACTCTCCTTACTCAGAATTTAAAGTCGGCTGCGCCCTGTTGACAGAGACAAACCAAATTTATACCGGTACAAATGTTGAAAACGCCTCCTATGGTCTTTCCATCTGCGCAGAACGCAGCGCCGTTTTTTCAGCCGTTGCAAAAGAAGGCCCCGGCATGCGTCTAAAATCCGTTGCCATTACGTCTGTCCCCCGCGCTCATCTCACATCTCCGTGCGGCGCTTGTCGTCAAGTCATTGCCGAATTTGGAAAAAATATTCCCGTTATTTTCCCCAATGGATCAACTTATATTGATGTCCCTCTTGAAGAGCTCTTGTCCTACCAGTTTATTTTGTCGGTTTAAAAAAAATTTACGCCATTGAAAGATTTTTTTATGCTTTTTCCTGCGGCATAACTTTTTCTGTTTTGATTAACAAGGATATGATGTGTGATAGTATGTGCATAAAATTAGTCTTTTCCTAATTTTTTAAACATGAAAAAAAATGTCCAATATATTTGAAACTTGTTACCTTTTAGAAAGGTCACCCTTGGATTTCCTGGAAATTTAGCCTAATATCTTGAAAAACCCTTATAAGTCGCTTTTTGACAAATGTTACAATGACACTAAGATACTAGGAGAAAACCATGACGCCTCAATGGAAAATTTATTTTTTAAGCTGTTTCGTAATCTGTTGCTTTCTTTCTTAGAAAGCAACCGCCGTAAATGACTTTTTGATTATAGCAAACGGCCTTTTTGAAGCAGAAGAGGTGATTCGAAAACATCTCCCCCATAAAACGATCGTAGCGTTAGATGGTGCGGCGACACATCTTGTATGAAAGAAAAATAACACCTCACTACATTCTCGGTGATTTTGATTCACTCCAAGAAACCCACGAAAAGGAAGAATCCCTTGATTCTTTTAATTTTAGGCAAGAAAACCATTATTTTCTGTCAAAAGAACTCCCGACAGATGACGACTTGCAATTTGAGGATTACGCCATTGATTTTAGATCCGATTGGCAACCAAACCCTCTTACTATTACTTACGTAAGAGCTTTTTCTCAAAATTATACGGATCTCGAGAAAGGAATCAAATTTTGTGCCCTTAAAGGAGCAAGAACCATAACAATTGTAAATGCTCTTGGCGGCGCACGGACAGATCATTCCTTCGGTGCTTATTCAATTTTAGCCGAACACTATAGAAGACCTTATAAAGTTCAACTCGAAACACTCCAAGAAATAATCGAATTTGTAAAAGATGAAACCGTTACTTTTAAAGGCAGCGTTGATGCAAAATTTGGTTTGTTCGGATTCCCCGATGCAACCGTTTCTTCCAAAGGACTTCAATGGGATATGAAGGATTTTCAATTAAAGCTTGGGGGCTCCAAAAGCTTGGGAAACATTTTAAAAAACCTCGAAGTTACGCTTCAGGTTCGAGGCGCTGCGCTGATGATGAGACCGAATTATTAGACGGATTTTTTTAAGAAGTACGAGATCCTCTTATGACAATAAAGGCCCCCTCTTTTGAGGCAGGAATCTCAGCACTGAAACCTCCCTCCAACTTTCTTAAAGTGTCATCATGATAAAAAATCTCAAGACTCTCAGGATGACCAACGCTTAAAGTTCCATATACTTCGATATTCTTGGCATAAATTTCTAGAGATTCTCCAGCCTCAAGAAAAGAATTAACTCCAATAATGACGGTCTCTTGTCCACTCACTCTAATATTTCTGACGGCCTTAATCTTACCCTGAAGATTACAATTTTGACCGTGAACATCAACTCCTTAACCTTCAATATGTGAAGAAGAATCTGATTTAAAGTTTTTCTCATCTTGAATTCTTAACGGTACAGGAGAGATTAAAGAACCTTGAAAATCGATATTTTTACCTCTTAAATGAACCCCTGATGGAGAAACAGCCCGGACTGCCTTCTCTTCTTCTTCCATGGCAAAGACAGGCATTCCAACAACGAAGAGAAAGGAAAGGGCACGTATTTTTTTGATATGAGGATGAAACATTTTTGATTTTTTCCTGAACGTATGTGTTGATACAATTGTCGTATTGCTTTTAAGAGAGCTTTTCACCCCCTAAAATATGAACATGGAAATGAGTAACTTCTTGGCCGCCATGTTCTCCAGAATTTGAGACCATACGGAATCCTCTTTCTGAAACACCTAAAAGCGCGATGGTTTTTCCGACAGCCTTAAAAAACCCTGAGATCTCCTCATCAGAAGCTTGATTGATAAAGTCGTTAAAACAAATATAAGGCTTCTTTGGAATAACGAGGGCATGGGCAGCAGCCTTTGGAAAAACATCATAAAAAGAAAGCGCATAAGAATCTTCATATATTTTTTTGCAGGGAATTTCACCTCTCAGGATTCTTGCAAAAATATTTTGATCATTATAATTTTCAAGGGGAACGGAGAGATTTTTCATCTAAAAATTTCCTTGTCTTTAAGAGTCTATTTACAATGAGGCAGGGCATTTTAAATAAATTTGTTGTTTCTCTCGAGAGTATCGTCTAAAAAAGGAATATATTAAAGGGATATTTTCTCTCTTTTGTTTAAAAAATTTTCATGCAGGAGTTCTTTCATCTATGACACCTTTTTCTTTTGGGTCTTCCCCCCACCTTGAATGGCACGGAACCACAATCTTAGCTGTCCGTAAAGACGGACGCGTTGTCATTGCAGGAGATGGTCAAGTCTCTCAAGGCCCCCTCAAAATTAAATCAACTGCAAAAAAAGTCCGTAGACTTGGAGATGGCTCCGTCATTGGTGGGTTTGCAGGATCAACTGCCGATGCCCTCACGCTTTTTGAACGCCTTGAGCATAAATTAGAACAGTATCCTGGACAACTTGCACGCGCCTGCGTGGAGCTCGCGAAGGACTGGAGATCAGACAAATACTTAAGGCGCCTTGAGGCGATGATGGCCGTTGCAGACAAAACAAGCTCTTTTATTCTCACTGGAACAGGAGATGTTTTAGAACCTGAAGATGGCATTATTGGCATCGGATCGGGAGGCCCCTACGCCTTAGCTGCAGCGCGCGCCTGCATTGATTCGGATCTGGATGCAGAAGGAGTTGCCCGAAAAGCAATGAATGTTGCAGCGGGTCTTTGTGTCTATACAAATACCCATTTTACGATTGAAAGTATATAAGATGACATCATTTACCCCCCGTGAAATCGTTTCAGAGTTGGATCGAAATATTGTCGGTCAGTTGGATGCCAAAAAAGCAGTTGCCATTGCCCTTCGCAACCGCTGGCGGCGTCAACAGCTTTCGCCAACCTTGCGAGAAGAGGTTCTGCCGAAGAATATTCTGATGATTGGACCAACGGGTGTTGGAAAAACAGAAATTGCACGACGGCTTTCTAAACTGGCACAAGCTCCTTTTATAAAAGTCGAGGCGACGAAATATACGGAAGTTGGGTATGTTGGCAGAGACGTTGAACAAATTATCCGAGATCTTGTCGAGATTTCCATTGTTCAGACACGGGAAAAACTGCGCAAAGAAGTTTTAACGCGTGCTGAAGAACTTGCAGATGAGAGAATTCTGTCTGTTCTTGTCGGCGCCAATGCAACAGAAGAAACGCGCCGAAAATTTACTGAAAAATTAAACCGCGGCGAGCTGAACGCCAAAGAAATTGAAATAGATCTTACAGAGACATCGAATGGAGGCGTTCCCACTTTTGATATTCCAGGTCTCCCGGGAGCCCAAATGGGAATGATTAACTTGAGCGATGCGCTTGGAAAAGCCTTTGGCGGCCCCAAGACAAAAAAACGACGTCTCACCATTGAACTGGCAAAAATTGCCCTCATTGAAGAAGAAAGTGAAAAGCTCCTCGATTCAGAAAAAATGATCAAAGAAGCGGTGACAAGAACAGAGCAGGCCGGAATTGTCTTTTTAGATGAAATTGATAAGATTGCCAGTAAATCTGGCCGAACAGGAGGAGATGTCAGTCGAGAGGGCGTCCAAAGAGACCTTCTTCCTCTCATTGAGGGAACAACGGTTTCCACAAAGTATGGTCCCGTTAAGACCGATCATATTCTTTTTATTGCTTCAGGGGCCTTTCATATTTCCAAGCCTTCAGATCTTCTCCCCGAGCTTCAAGGACGGCTTCCCATTCGTGTCGAGCTAAAGCCCCTTGAAAAAGAAGATTTTGTTAGAATTCTCAAAGAACCTGAATCCAGCCTTATTCGCCAATATTCAGCCCTCCTCGAGACAGAAAAGGTAAAACTTGACTTTCAAGATACGGGGATCGAGGAAATTGCGCTTTTGGCAGCTGAGGTTAATAGTAATGTTGAGAACATTGGCGCCCGAAGACTTCACACCCTTCTTGAGAAACTTCTCGAAGAAATAAGCTTCACAGCGCCCGATCATCCTGATACAATATATATTATCGATTCTGATTTTGTCCAAAAGACACTCGGAAACCTTGCTAAAAATAAAGATCTTTCAAAGTTCATTTTGTAAAGAAATACGTCTCCTTTTCTATCTTTCCCTTAAACACATCTTACGACATGAGGAAATATTATGAAGACTAAAGAAGAATTAGAATTTGAAGAATTCATTACCTTTATGGAAAAAGTCCACACACACGTTGGTGATAAGATAACCAAACGCGAAGAAGGTTGGGATACGTTTCTAGCCCTCATTGATGAGGTCCAGGGCGATGTAAATCTTTGGAAAAAACCTGATTTTCAAAAACGTGTTCACGCTCTTTGTACTTCTATTGACTGTCGCCTTTTAGATGCAAAAAGCTGGGAAACCACGGATGAACTCGAGCTTCTAGCACAACTTTCCATCAGAGACTCGTCAGAAGATGAGGATTTTGAGGATGATATCCTCGATGAGGATGATACCGAGGAAGAAAAAGACATCGAAAATGAAGATGAGAATGAGGATGACATTGAGGACTTTGAAGAAGGTCTAAACCTTAGTTTAGACCCAGATCTTTTTGATGTTGCAGTGGATGAATTTAAAATGATTGCTCCAAAAGATGTTTTAGGATTTTTTGTTCTTTTGGACCGTTATATTGAATTTTATGCAGGCTTCCTAAAAGAGTCTGAATACTCTCTTCTCCTAACGCATCTTCCAGAAAATCCAGATGGAACGATAATAACCTCTGAATTAAAATAGCTCTCTTCTACCTTAAGAAAAGGGAAGTTTAAAAAAAGATTTTTGAAGGTCACACCAGGACAACTTCTTTATGACATTTTCTTTTTCTTCCCTTTTCAAAAAAACAACAAAAGGCAT
>CANMHY010000019.1 GCA_947497675.1 Alphaproteobacteria bacterium | reverse complement strand
CTTCAACAGCAGAGCTTGAAAAACGGCTTAAAACCCGGGCGCAAGATAGCAATGACGTTGTCGCAAAACGCATGGAAAAAGCAGCCGATGAAATGAGCCATTGGGCTGAATATGACTATGTCATTGTCAATGAAAATCTCGACCACAGCATTGAAGCCGTAAAATCCATTGTTCAAGGAGAACGGCTTCGAAAATCCCGTCAAATCGGCCTTTCTAATTTTGTAAAAGGCCTAAGATATGGCAGATAGCTTAAGATTTTGAGGGTGCCTCTGCTTCTTTTGACGCTTGAGCTCCTTTTTCATAAAGCTCAAGGAAATTAACAGGTGCCAAAAGGACGGGAGGAAGCCCACTGTCTTTTGTGATATCCGAAATTATGCCACGCACAAACGGAAACAAAAGCCTTGGACACTCAATCAACAAGAAAGGCTTTAAGACCTCCGGAGGAAGCTTTGGGAGAGAAAAAACACCGCCATAAGAAAGCTCAATAAGAAAAAAAAGTCCCTCAGCGGCTCCAACATCTTTATCTTCTTTTTTTTGATCTGCGTTCTCAGGGCCGCCCGCTTTAACACTCGTATTCAAAATCACTTCATAATGATTTTCCCCAATACCTTGCGCTTGCACTTCGATATTAACCGCTAATTGAGGCGGCGTTGTGAGACCTTTTCCTAAGATCTCAAGCACCCGTGGATTTTCAAAGGAAAGATCTTTGATATATTGGGCTTGAACCTGAAGAGGCGTTGCAAGAAGCGTATTTAAAGCTTGATTAAGATCTTGATTGGGTTGATCTACTGGGGGCGTTGTTGACATTTTTTCCTCTTTCTCTCAATTTCTATTTCTAATAATGCGGTAACCCTCTTAAGGTTTTTCCTCTTTTGGGATCCTATCGGGTAGCTTTTAAAAAATCAAGATCCTATCCTTTATTTACGTGGAAAGTGTTGCCCTAGACAAAAATTAAAAAAATAAATCTTATTGGAGTCGTGGTCAAAAAATTGTCGAGGCTCAAGAGAAATATTAGGTAGATAAAATCAATCATCGAGCGTTTGGCTCAAGATTTAGCCCGTCATTTTCCGAATGTCACCTATGGATTTTCTGCAGAAAATCTTTGGGATATTCGTCGATTTTATATAGAATACAAAGAGTTCCTAAATCTGCGACAAGTTGTCGCAGAAATTCAGGAGGGGGGGTGAAGACCTGGCTATTTTAAACGAAGTCAATTAGAAAGTGCATGAGTAAAGCTCTCAATAATGAGTTGTCTTCTAGAGAAAATGGGGATGGGATGAAAATTTAAATGGTAAATGAAATTGTATCTTCGGAATATAAAGAGTTCTTAGAAAATTTTAAGGCGTGACCCCTCACAGAAAACTCAAAAAAGCTTTGACAGAGACTCTGAATAAAACTTAGTTTTTCTCACCTTTAAAAACCAGAATCAGGGGACTTTTAATTTTTTTATGTTATTTTAACTTGATTTCTCTAAAAAAGAGGTAGAATATGATAATTAATACATAATAGTTCGGAATATCTTTTACAGTATCTTTATAGAATGTAAAAGATATAGCCAAAGTAGAAACAACCAATAAAAATACTGGGAGCTGCTATGACAGAAAGTACCCAACATCTTCTTGAGAAGATTCGCCCGCCACGTGTAGAAATTACATATGATGTTGAAATTGGTGATGCTATTATTATGAAACAACTGCCTTTTGTTGTTGGAATTATGGCTGATCTTTTAGGCGTTCCTTTAAATCCACCCTCCAAGCTTAAAGACCGTAAATTTACTGAAATTGATACAGGTAACTTTAATACAATCATGGGAAAAATGGCACCAACGCTTCCTTTGCGCGTTCCAAATGTTCTCACGAATCAAGGAGGAGAGTTAAATATTCTTCTGGCGTTTAACACAATGGATGATTTCAATCCGGCGAGCATTGCACGCCAAGTGCCAGAGCTCAATCAGCTTTTGACTGCGCGTCAACATCTTTCTGATCTCTTAACAAAGTTAGATGGAAATGATACTTTAGATGGCTATCTCCAAGAAATTATAGCAAGTTCAGCTTTACAAAAAAGTTTACAAAGCGAAGTTCAAGCTGAAGATGCGGCTGCAGATGCAAAACCAGGTGATGTTCAACCAAAATCATCCAGTTAGTATAAATTTACGATAAATACGTTCTTCATTCAAACAAAGTAAAAAATCTAAACGAGACGGGGAGTACGATAGAATGGCTGATCCAACACAAACTTCAGGGACAACAACCGCGGCGCCCGCTGGAAATTTCTTAGACCAAATGATCCAAACTGGTAAATTAGCCAGAGATCCTTCTCAGGTTCCTTATGCACGCCAGATGGTCGAAGAGTTTATCAACCAAATTCAAGAACAAGGACAAGTGACAACAACAGATACAGTTGCTTTTATTAACCAACGTATCCAAGCAATTGACACTCTCCTATCCAATCAGATTAACTTGGTTTTACATGACCCTCAGTTCTCTGCATTGGAAGGTTCATGGCGTGGTCTCAATTATCTTGTCGTAAATACTTTTACGGGCACAGAATTGAAGTTACGTGTTCTTCATGCAACAAAAGATGAACTTCTTGATGATCTTCAAAAGGCTGTTGAATTTGACCAAAGCCAACTGTTCAAAAAAATCTATGAAGAAGAATATGGCACTTTTGGTGGAAATCCTTATTCTTGCTTAATTGGTGACTATGATTTTGGACCTAACCCTCAAGATATGGCGTTTTTAAGCAAAATGTCAGGTGTTGCGGCAGCGGCCTTTGCACCTTTCATTGCAGCTGCAGATCCAACCATGTTTAACTTGGATACCTTTACCAATCTGGGTGTTCCGCGCGACCTTGCAAGTATTTTCGACAGTGTGGAATATGCAGCTTGGAATGCTTTCCGTCAAACCGAAGATTCCAGATATGTTGTTTTGACATTGCCACGTGTTCTAATGCGTCTTCCCTATGGTCCTAATACAGTTCCTGTCGACGGTATGAATTTCGTTGAAGATGTTACAGGGACCGATAATACAAAATTCTGCTGGGGAAATACAGCTTATGCTTTAGGACAACGCATTACGAATGCCTTCTTTCTTTATAGTTGGACGGCTGCCATACGTGGCGTTGAAGGCGGCGGACTCGTGGAAGGACTTCCTGCTTATACCTTTAAAACGACAGAAGGTGATATTGCTTTAAAATGCCCCACCGAAATAGCGATTACCGATCGGCGTGAAAAAGAGTTGAGCGATCTTGGATTTATTGCTCTATGTTATTGTAAAGGGACTAACAAAGCTGCATTTTTTGGAGCACAAACTGTTCAAGAACCCCTCGTTTACAATACAGCAGAAGCAAATTCCAATGCACAACTTTCTGCACGTATCACTTACATTCTTGCAGCATCACGTTTTGCCCATTATATCAAGTCCATTATGCGTGATAAAATTGGCAGCTTCATGACGAAAGATAATGTTGAAAGTTATCTTCAGACATGGATTGCGAATTATGTATTGCTCAATGATAATGCACCGGAAGAATTGAAGGCCGAGTATCCTTTGAGAGAAGCACGCGTTGATGTCTTTGATGTCCCTGGAAGTCCAGGAAACTATAAAGCAACTGTCTTTTTAAGGCCTCATTTCCAACTTGAAGAACTGACAGCCTCTTTAAGACTCGTTGCGACTCTTCCCCCACCTGCGGGAGGTTGATCGTCTAAGTTCAGGGGGATAATGTTATAAAAAATAAAAAACGATAAAAAATTTTCAGATTTTCTGAAAACCACAGCAGGAGAAAAGAACCATGGGTAATAATGTTAACGTTGTTTTACAGTCCTCTCAAGCAAGTCTTCTTGCTGGAAATGTTGCAACAACTGGATTTACGAATGCTGTTCGGATAGAAAAATATCCTGATATTATTATCAAAAATGCTTTCCGTCCGACACGTTCTGGAAATCGTAATCTTACAAATCCTGGAATATCACCCATTACGGTTATTGCCCCTTTTGGAAGTGTGACGCCAATGGCACTTCAAGCTCTTTGTAACGGAAATAACTTAGGAACCATTACAATGACAGAACTCATTTCTGATGGAAAAACGGCGCAAACACAACGCGTTCTCGTCCTCACCAATGTTTATATCATTGAGTGGGCAATGCAAGGAGATAGAGATGGTGGTTTGTGTTCCTTTACGATGACTTTTGACAGCTTAAAACAAACACGTGCTTCCATCGGTCAAAATCAAAAAGCAACTGGAAAAACATCAGCTTCCACAAACGTTAGTACGTCAGCAACCAAATAAAATGGGAAACCCTTCTTAAAAAGAAACAAACGTTCACGTTTTAAAACAATACGGAGAATACCATGGCTAGTTTAACTGTCCCAAACGCCTCCTTTCTTTTGAATCAAACGCTTGCTGAGGCAGGTGATTTTACGTCGACCCTTGAAGATCCAACTTTACCTGCTGCCATTAAAAAAGTCGTGGCTCTTTCTGGTAAAGATGAAGGGATTAACGAAGCTCCTTCTATTCTTATCACGATTGCAAACATTCCTGGAACATCATCAGCCGGATCTGTTTCAAAGGCCATTGAAGTTTATGGATTTTCTTTTGCAGCTCGTAGAAAATCCGTCGAGGGAAAAGACGGTCAGCTCCAAGCGAGTGGAAATGTTATCATTGAAGACCTCATTGTCGTCTGTCCCGATGATGCCTTTGTTGAAACCGTCATACAAAGTGTGTGTAACGGTGCTAATGTGGGAAACGTATCTCTATACTTTCTCAGAAACATCGGAGCAACAGCTCAGGTCGACTCTCAAATTGATCTAACCAACTGTCGTATATCTTCTTTTTTTGAGGGTCAAATTGTTTCAACCATTGGATTTGGATTTGATACGATAAAAGTAACTTATTTTCCAGTGGCAGATACTGGAACGGCAAGTGGTAAAGTTGCTGCTGGGTTTGATCTCACCACCAATGCTGTCGTGAAATAGAATTTTGTTCTTCCATGAAATCAGACGTCATCCCTTTAACAAAAAACGCTGATAATCTTTTTGGAAAATGGAAGAAAGAGGGAAGTTTTGTTCCTTTATTTATGAAACTGCAAGACCTTAATCTAGATCAGGAAAAAGAAGCTCCCCCCTTAAGTTACCTCTCAAAGGAAGAGCTTCAGGCCTCTGTCATCAGAGAAATTTCTAATTTACTCAATACACGTGTCACGCTTCCCGCTCCCGTTTTTGATTCACTCATTCAAAACGATCAATTTAAAGGGTATCCTGAACTTTATGGACTCCCTGACTTTTCATATTTTGATGTGACAAATCAAGCCACTTGGAGTCATTATACCTTTCTGATTAAAACATCCATTGAACACTACGAAACCCGTTTAAAAAATGTCGTGGTCGTTCTTGAAAAATTCGTCCCATCTTCTCAAACCCTGAAAGCCAATATCAGCGGAGATCTTCTCATAAATAAAATGACAGAATCTCTTTCCTTCAGCGTTGCTTTAACCTCGTCTCAAACATAACGATTAATTTCATGAAAGACTCTTTTTTAAATTTATTAACGTATTATGAACGTGAAAGAAGTTATCTCAAAAATATGGGAGCACGTTTTGCGTCGCAATATCCTAAAATAGCAAAGCGTCTTGATATTGGACATGACGAAATCTCTGATCCTCACGTAAGTCGTCTTATTGATTCTTTTGCTTTTTTAACAGCTTCTTTACAACAAGACATCGACAATGAGTTTCCAATAATCTCAACAGCTCTCTTAGAGTCTCTCTATCCTCAATTTACAAGCCCCATTCCTCCTTGCAGCGTCGCACAGTTTCAAGTAGATTCTTCCAAAGGAAAATTAACGTCTGGGTTCTCTATTCCCAAAGAAACATCCCTCTTTGCTTATGCGAACGAAGGCGTCACATGTCAATTTCAGACAAGCTATGATGTTGAATTATGGCCTATTGATGTTTCGGATGCCTCTCTCGTTACAACAACGTCTTATAATTTTCCAAATTTTTTTACAAATGATCCCTATTGTCTTCGCATCCGACTTAACGCTGCAGGTGATTCTTTTAAAACGCTCGGATGTAAGTCGCTGCGCTTTTACATTAAAGGGACGAACGCCTTTCAAACGAGCCTTTACGAATCAATTTTTCAGGGAGAAAAGCCCTTAGGTGTTGCACTTAAAGAGGGAGAACAAGTCACCATTCTTCCAAAGTACTCTTTAACTCCAGCAGGGTTTTCCCAACAAGAAACAGTTCTTCCACAGTCAAATCAAACACATCCTGCTTATGGTCTTCTCCTTGAGTATTTTTATTGTACAGACAAATTTTTCTTTTTTGATATCTCAAATCTTGATATGTCTCAAGCAGAGACAACAATAGATCTTCTTATCCCCGTTACAAATATAGAAACACTCTTAAAATTGAGCCTTTCAAAGGATAATTTTTGTTTGGGCTGCACCCCTATTATTAACATTTTCAAAAAAATTTCAGAGCCTTTTAAGCTTTCTCAGTTCACGAGTGAACATCGCCTTGTCCCAGATCAAAGACGTGAACTCACCACCGAAATTCATTCTCTCATTTCAATTCAAGGAATTACCTCTGATGGCATTACAACAAAAATAATTCCTCCCTATTTTTCTTTTGATTATGAGGCCTCCACAACGCCTCAAGAATTTTTTTGGTGCTCACGCCGCACACCAAGTCAACGTCCAGGTCTTCCAGGGACAGATATTGAACTTTCTTTCGTGGCCTTGGACTATAATCCATCCCTCTCCTCTAACTTTGAAACAATTTTTGCTTATACATTATGCACAAATCGTTCTCTTGCTCCTGAGCTTCCAGCAGGAACTCTTTTAGAAGTCAATGAATCTTTCCCGATTCACAGTGTTGTCTGTCTAAAAAGTCCTGCGGCCCCCGTTTATCCCCCCACGGATGGTGCAACCCTATGGGCCCTAATCTCACAACTTTCTTTAAACAAACTTTCGCTCTCGAGCACCTCCCAAAGTTTAGAAAGACTTCAGGGCATTCTTAACCTTTATACAAAGTTTGGAAATACTGAAAGTAGTTCTGAAATAGACTCTCTTGTTGGAATGGACTGTTCTTATAGCGTCGAGCGCATGGGGAATGAGGCCTGGAGAAATTTTGCACGGGGAATTTCAATTACATTAACCCTTGATGAGAGCAAAACTGGAGGTAAGTCTCCTTTCCTTTTCACAGCTGTTTTAAATCAATTTTTTGGTCTCTATGTTTCACTAAATTCTTTTACGCAACTTAATATTAAGAAAATCAATCAAGAAGGATATTGGAAACAATGGCCACCTATCTCCGGAACACAACCCCTCCTTTAGAAGATCAAATTTATAAAGAAGCGTACGCATTTGAATTCGTTCAAATGGTACGTATCTTAAATCATCTTAAAAAAGGAACATCTTCTCCAGGAGAGACATCAGATCCACAAAATGAATCTGTTTTTTTTAATTCAAACGCTACTTTTGAGTTCACCTCAAGTGATTTATCCTCTCTCATCTCCCGTGAAAATGCCCCTCCCATCTTGACCGTTAACTTTCTAGGAATTGCTGGTGTACAAGGGCCACTACCAACACCTTACACACAAATCCTTTTAGATCGGCTCCGCTCAAGAGACTATGCTTTTCGAGATTTTTTAGACATTTTTAACCATCGAATCATCTCTCTTCTCTATCGCATTCGCAAAAAATATCGTCCCAACCTCTCTGATGTAAAAGCTTCTGAGTCAAACGTTGGAAGAATGCTTCGTACTTTCATAGGGCTTGGATTTAGAAATCCCCTTTTTGAAAATCAGTCTAGTCTTTCAGATTCTGCCCTTGTGGGAATGGCTGGTTTATTTTGGGAAACTTATCCTTCTAAAGCTGGACTGCAAAATATTATAAAGCATTATTTTAAGATTCCGGCTAACGTCAAAGATTTTAGAGGAAAATGGATTTCTTTCAAGGATGATCAACAAACACGCTTGGGAACCACTTCCGGAAAATTTAATCTCCTGGGCCAAAACAGTGTTCTTGGAAAGTCTGCATGGGATAAAATAGGCGCCATTACCTTGGTTCTGGGACCCCTTTCTCTTTCTCAGTTCACCTCATTTTTTCGAGGTCAAAATGCTTTTCAAAATCTCTGTGACTTAACGATGCTTTATGTTGGTTTTGGAATTACATTTGATTTAAATCTTATTCTTAAAAAAGAAGAAGTCCCTGACCTTCACCTTGGAAAATCTTCTTATCTTGGATGGAGCACCTGGCTCAAATTACAGCCCTTTACCAAGGATGATCAGCAAGTCAACGTTCATCCTCTCAGTTCAGAAGTATTGTAAAGTGACGACAATTCCCTAATGAAGTGCGCCAAAAAAAACTGAAGATTCTGAAGAACAACGCCCGGAAAACGCTTGAAGGAAGGCAAAGAAGGGCTAACTTTATTTTCCATAAAATAGAAATTCCTCAGAAAATTTTTGGTACTGTAACGTTCTTTCTGTACTTTCAAAAATAAAAGTATTCAGGTGACGGCCATTGGATTATTCTTTTTAGAACATCAACCCTAAAAGGAGAACCAAAATGAACCGTCAAGAACAAGATAACAATTTCGAGCGCGCAATGAAA
>CANMHY010000018.1 GCA_947497675.1 Alphaproteobacteria bacterium | reverse complement strand
CTCCCCTTGTGCTTCCAAGGAAAAGAACATCGCTGGTGCCTGCCGAAAGATCTCCAAGACTGACAAGAATTGGGAGAGAACGAGTACCAAGTCCTCCGGCATTATTCTTAATTGTCAGAGATGATTGACCATTAAATATAGTTGAGAGCAGGACGGATGGAAGATAAGTTAGATCTCCTCCAATATTTAACGTAAGATCCTTAGTACCCTGAACTGCCGAGCCCAGATATAAATCTCCTGTTGTTATGAGCGTAAGGGCATCCAAGAGCGAAAGACCTCTATGGGATTGGGTTGCAGAACTAATTGATCCTGAAAAGTTGTTTGTACCATCTCCACTTGAGATAAAAGCACCTACGTTACTGATTGTACCAGTAAAATTTAAGGAGTGTGTTGGAGCTGACGTTAAAGTGAGATTGTGGCTATTTCCAAGAATATTACCGTTGATATTTATATCTCCTGCAAATTCTGGTATTTCAATGTTTATATTGTTCGTTAATGTTAGAGGCCCTATAAGATTTATATTCCCTTGATTGATGATGTCGTGACCGGTTGTGATGCCTAGAAGTCCAGTGAGACTCAAAACTCCTCCTGTAGCTGTAATGGTGTCGAGCATGAGATGTTGAGGAGTAGAGACCGTAATTCCTCCTGACGAAATAAGAGGTCCAACGGAAATGTCTCCTGGAGTACCTCCTGATTTGTCGACGATTAGACTTAAATTACCTGTTCCTGAACTAAGGGTATAACCAGCGCTTGAAATACCGCCACCTGTTCTGACAAGAGAAGCAGAGTCATTTGCGCGCAGAAGCAAATCCCCATTGTTTGTTGTTATGTTTGCATTTACCTGAATATCTCCTCCTGATTGAAGGGTGAGAGAAGCGCTAATGTCGAGATTCTCAGAGGTAATAGGGCTATTTATAGTCATGCCTGCCGTAGCTTGTAGAACCACGTTACCTCCTGCTAGATTTCCGGGGTCTACGGTAGCCGTTCCTTCAGAAGGAGCTGAGGTAAAGTAAAGAGGCGGAAAGCCCCCCCCTCCCGCTGCTATCACGATATACCTAGGATCAAGGAGGGTCGTTCCAGGCTCTCCCTTTGGCGCTAAGGTATTTATCTTCCCGTGATGATCAAGGTCTTCTTTCCCGGAAATTTCATTTTTTGGGCCTCCATTTCCCCCATTTGCACCACCCTTTGATTCGGTGGTGCTCCAGTTTCGGGTAAGATTGTCAGCCCAGATGACGAACTGTCCTCCATCTCCGTCTTCAAGCGCATTGACACTGAGGTGTGTATCTGGATCCAAAAAGGTGTTTATTGAATTATTGATATTCGGGTTTTTTCCTTGAAAATCTCCTCCGAAGAGAACCTTACCACCCCCGAGCTTGCCATCGGCTCTGAGCGTTGAGCCAAAAGACCGCAATTCAGGTCCAAGGACAACGACATTTCCTCCCTTTTGTTCGGTCCCATTGGCCGTTAGAGTGGCGTGATCCAAAATCATGTCTTTGCTGCTTTCGGCCCAGATGCTTCCGCCTTGAGGACCATCTACGGAAATTGTACCTTTAAGCGTAATGATACCGTCGTGTTCTTCAACGCTTGCCGCCTGAGGAATGCTCTTAATGTTCACTGAATCTTCAAAAACGAATTTTTGGGCATCTTTTGTTGTGACGAGAACGAGACCGCCTTTGTTAATAATCGACCCAGAATGTTCAACACTTGGCTCTTTAAGGGGTTTAGCCTCTTTGCTTTCTCGGGTGGAGGTGATCTCAAAGCCGATGAGACTATCGCCATCAAAGCTCAGAACATAGGATTCTGCACCGGCCACAATCACACGGCTCAGTTGCCCAAGCATGACACCATCATCAAGGACAGTATTTCCAAGGAGGGCCGCAAATCCGCCCGAGATGAGATTTATCTTCCCATGATTCACAATGGCGCCGTCTTGAGCACCTTTTGTAAAGTTATACCTTCCCGTCTGGCTTCCTGTTAGAAAGTCTTCATTTGTGATGTGCGCTGTTGTCGCTAAGAGTCCGCGAACCGTTGTATTTGATTCCTTTTCAAAGGTAATGCCAGCAGGGTTGGAAAGAGCAAGATTTCCATTAGAGAGGAGATTTCCTGAGAAATGAGAGGTTTCTCCACCCAGAATACGGATCAAGGTACTATCACGGGGGTTTTCTCTTAAGGTCCCGTCACTGTTGAGATAGCGAATCAGGAAAGTTTCACCGGGGCGTGTTGAGAGATGATTAAAATTAACAATTCCGGTGCTTGGGATCATTTGAGAGGGGTGAGAGCCAGGGAGAGAAGAATACTGGTCAAGCTCAAGGGTGTTTGAATCAGGCGCCCATATTCTTATATTGCCTGTCTCAACTTGGTAATTGCTGGGATGGGCCATGGACTCAATATTTGAGAGAGTTGTGGGGTCGATGTTTGCAAGGTCTTGAGGAAGATCGCCTGGTACAAGTCCTGTATCTGCAATAGGATTTGAGGTGATTGGAAGCGCTTCTGGCAAGCTGACAGAGGGACCATCTCCGCCAATAGGGGCGGGAGGAAGAGGAAGAACGTCACCCATGCTGTGTATACAAGGAACACCTATGCTGAGAAAGAAGACCCCATAAAGGAGATGCGAAAGAAAGCGTTTTAGTATCATTTTTTTATGCGATCCCCGAAGGATTCATCGCCCCTGTTTTTTGAGTTCAGAATATATTTATTGAGAAGGTAAGATAACCTTCATGATGATTTATGGAATTTCTGAACTTTGTACCTGTTTTATAAGCGTTAGATCTTATTTTTTTTAGGCCTCTTTAAGAAGATTACCATAAATTAATTTATTTCCAAAGCAAAAAAATGAGGGGTCTCACTAACATAGGTTAGAGCCCCAATAAATAGAACGCATCTTGTTTGACTTTCAAATTTTTTTTGAGGGTCAATCATTTTTTTTATTAATTTTATGAAATTTTAGCTTTTTGAAGCCTGACTTCTTTGCCTCCTGGATAAATGGCGACAATATATCCTTCCTTACATTGATAAACAGGGTGATTGGCTGCATGATGCTCTTGAATGGTTTTTTCAATAGCCTGACGGTATCTCTCTAATTCTGTCGTCTGAATTTTAGACATATCTCTTTCTTTTCCATAGGATGAGGTTCTCTTAAAGGAACACAGATCTTTATCTGGGAAGAAAGTCTTAAAGACTGTTTTGAAGAGTAAAGCCACACCGACTGTTTGTACTTTAGGTCTTTGAGTTTATGACCTTTTTCTTTTCTTTTTGGGGTTTCCAAATATTCCCCTGAGTTTAAGATGGTCTCCTTAACGACAGTGAGAGCTTTATGACTTTTCAAACTTAATCGTTTTCAAAATCTTCGATAAGTTGCATCAATTCTTTTTCATTGAGTTGAGTTGTTGTATGCGTGCCCTCTAAAAATTCTTCTGCAAGAATCCGTTTTGCGTGGTGAAGATCAAGAATCTTTTCCTCAATGGTATGCCGCATGATCAGGCGATAAATCGTTACTGGCCGTGACTGTCCGATGCGATGGGCACGATCAGACGCTTGATCTTCAACAGCAGGATTCCACCATGGATCGAGGTGAATGACGTAATCTGCAGCTGTGAGATTAAGCCCAGAACCTCCTGCTTTCAAGCTTAACAAGAAAAGAGAACTCTTTCCTTCTTGAAAATCTTGTACTTGTTTTTTTCTCATTTCAGAAGGGGTACTGCCATCTAAGTATTGATAAGATATCTTTTTCTGGTCAAGGACCTCACGTACAAGGGTTAGAAAACCAACATACTGACTAAAAACAAGTGCTTGGTGATTATTGTCGAGAAGATCCTCAACAAGATGCAAAAAAGCTTTAAGTTTACTGCTCGATAAAGAAAGATCTTTTTGGGCAAGAATGGGATGACAACACGCTTGTCTCAATTTTGTCATTTCAGCAAGAATATGAATTTTTCGCTGCCCTGTGCTAATCTCTCCGAGGCTAGAAATCTTTGTCAAAGCTTCTCGTCTGATGGCTTCATAAAAAGCGAACTCCTCGGGTTCCATATCAATCAATCGTGTTTGATCCGTTCGGGGAGGGAGCTCCTGTAAAACGGCACTCTTTTTTCTGCGTAACATAAACATTAGAATAAGGTTCTTAAGGCTTGTTCTTTTAGACGCGTTCAGTAAAAATCGCTTTCGAAAAGAATCCAAAGACCCGAGGAGTCCAGGGGTAATAAATTGAAAGAGACTCCAAAGCTCTTCCTCACGATTCTCGATAGGTGTTCCCGTTAGAGCGAGTTTAAAATTTCCTTTAAGCCGTATTGCCGATTGAAATCGTTTTGTTATAGGATTTTTAATAGCTTGAGATTCATCAAGAACGATCATTTCCCAGGACTTTGAAGAGAGATGATCAGTCTCCTGTTGAAGAAGTGTATAACTACAAATAAGAACGTCCATCGCCCCCAAAGAGAGGATTTGATCTTTTCTTTTTGAAGAACTTGAAAACTGAAGTAAAGTATGTATTTTTAAAGTAGGTGCAAATTTTTCAATTTCGATGATCCAGTTATTACAAACAGATGTTGGTGCAATAACAAGACAAGGTCCTTTAGGGGCATGGTTAAGCATAACAGCAAGCGCTTGAAGTGTTTTGCCAAGTCCCATATCATCTGCAAGACAAGCCCCCATTCCCAAAGCAGAGAGTCTCGAAAGCCAGTTAAATCCTTCTCTTTGATAGTCTCTGAGTTCTGCACGAAGTGTTGAAGGAACACTCGGCTGAAATGTTTCTGCATCTTTAAGCAGTTTAAGTTTTTCTTTCCAGCCCTTATCTCCTTCACTCTGAGTCCCTTTATCCATTAGATTTTTTAAGGAAAAGCTTCCGAGTCCATGAATTTTAAGTCCATCCGCTGTTTGTTCTGTAAAGGCTTTTAAATCTTGCAGCTGCTTTTTAAGATGCGTTGTAAGAGAAAGATACGTTTTAGGGTCTAAGGGGATAAAGCGCCCCTCGCTCTGATCTAAAAGCTGGAGAAGTTTCTGAAAATCAACCACCGTTTCATGATCGATTTTGACGTCTCCTTTAAGATGGAACCAGTCTCCTTTCGTGCTAATCTTTAAAAAGAGATTATTAAAAGAAACGGGTTTCATTAAAGTTAGTTTTTTCCCCTCTGGCCATTCAAATTTAAGATTAAGAGAATCCTGAAGCGTTTGAAGCTCTTCTAAAATTTCTAAAGCATCCTGGGCATTTTCAAAAACCCATGTATCTGTCTCATCATATCCCAAATTCAGGGAAGCACATTTTTGAAGGACCTCCGAAATATTTTTCTTTTCTTTTTTAAGGTTGCGCTTAACTTTACACGGTTTATTATCCAAAATTAAGGAGAGAGAGTCGCCGCCATGTCCCGCCCGAAAGTAAGGGCCTTTATCGCCAAAGGGACGTACAAGCAAGTCTATTTGAAACCCTGTATCTAAGGGATTAATTCGGCAATGAAGGGTTGTATCTCCCTCTTGCGAAGGAACATCAAGCTCCGCCACATCTGAATGAATTGGAAGAAAAGGACTCGCTTTTTGAAGAAGTGCAATAACGTTGTTTTTAGCCGCAACAGGGACTTTAATTCCTTTAGACCCGAGAATACCTGAGAGCGCAATCCAGGATTTAGAAAATTCCACCACGCGGTAAATGGTTGGTGTTTCTTGTTCAATACATACGGATTCTTCCAAAACAGAACGAGACAGAGCAATATGAAATTGGTCCTTTCCAACTTTTTTAACACTAAGTTCCGGAGATGCTTTAATGAAATTTAAGTGAAGGTCTGGCTGTTCTCCATTGAAAATTGAAGGATGCCCAATGAGACTTAAAGGCATTTTATAGCTGTCCCACGTATAAAAAGAGCGCTTACTATGAGAAACGTTTTCACGCCTTAGCGTTTGAATGATTTCTTTGTCTTTTTCTGTCAGATAGTGAAATTGTAAAGGATTTTCGAATAAATTTTTAAGAGGAATGGCACGCAGTGTTCCTTTTCCTTTGAGCGACTGTTCAAAAGGCAGGAGCTCTTGGATTTTTGGGTAAAAATGCCATATAAGTTGCTTTTGCTTAGGGGTATTTTTGGGCGCGCCTAACGAAGTCGATAAAGACGTAAAAACATCACCAAGGGCTGTTAATTTTCTTTCCCATCCTTCCTGCATCTCAATGCAATTCAAAAAAGAAGGCAGCTGTTCAACTCTTTCTAAAAACGCTGTAACGTCTTGGTCGTTGACGTGATGTTCTTTAAGAATTTCAGCATAAATTTTACCAATAAGGGGAAAGAGATGTTGATTTTTTTCAAAGTAACTTTTAATAAAGGAAAGATTAAGGGGTTGATTATACTCTGCTTCAAGCCAATGGTTTGTAAGGACAACAAGGGCCTCTATAAAGAAACCTCTCTCTCCTTGAAAAGGAAAAAAAGAAGGAAATTTAATCTGGTGATCAAGTCCTTGTATCTTATAGAGAATATTTTCAAGCACCAAAGCTACTTCTGGAAACTGATTCTTTTTTTCTGAATCCAAAAGAGTTTGTATTTTTTTGTGATGTTTCTTATCTCTGCTTTTAAAAAGGGCTAAAATATAACAAATATTTTCACACGGATTTAACACGACATTCCGGCGTCCCGCTAAGTGTCGAAGTGTTTTATGGGCCGTGTCAAAAAAATCAATTGCACGATCATTCTCTCCTTTTAAAAAGGCTAAGAGCCCAGAAAAAGTCTGATAAGGATATGATTCAGGATCTTTCCGCTTTATGAGTTCTTCTGCTTTTTTCAAATGACCGGACATCAGGTCATATAAAACAAAATTTTCATCTATGGCCTCATATCCTTTATTTTCTCTAAGTGAGAGATAATGATTAAGAAGGGGCTGTATTTCTTTCTGAAAATTACCCCTTGTTATAAAATAAAAGAGCCGCTCGCGGACAAGAAGTGTCTGGGCTAAAAGAGGGCGTGTTTTTAACCAAGAAATGTCCAAAACTTCATCAAAAAAAAGTGTCTTTAAAAAACCGCGAACATAATTTTCAGATAAAAATTTATTTGTGATGCGCATAAAATTCTTTTCATCTCCTTCATAAAGCGCTAAACGAACATCAAATAAATGCTGAAAAGTAATCTGTTCTGAGTATTGAGAGACTCTTTTAAAAAATCTCTCATCACTGGAAATGTAATCTCTCTCTTTATTTTTTTTATCAAAATAAGATTGACCGACCTCTCTCAATATAGATAAAAGATCGGGCGCAAGAGGACTCTTTAAAGCTTCTAAGGTAATAAAATGAATTAAATAATCCGGAATCTTTTCTGTGTAACCAGTTTCATAATCATAAATAAGAATTTTACGTCGCATATTATCCATGAGCGATGAGACAGAAAAGGTATTCTTCTCTTTTAAAATAACGGCAAGTTTATCCATACACGCTTGCAAGGCGTGGGTTAATAATGGAAAATAGGCCAATGCCATAAAATAGAGTAAGAATTTTTGATTTTCTGGGGTTTGAGAATAGGTTTCAACCATTTGTTGGTATTCTCTTTGGGATTTTAACATGAATTTCCTTCCGAAGCATTAAAAAAGATAATGATAAAAATAATAAGATAAGGGCTCGTATCTCCTCGATAGGTAATGATAGAGGTGTTAAATTATGTCTGAATGAGGAGAAGACTTTTCAGGAGTGGAGGTTGGTGGGTATACATTCAAAATTCAGATTTAATTTTTTCCAGTGCTATTTGTATTTCAGGTCGTTCTATAAATTTGCAGTTTTATTTTATATTGATTTAAATCTAAGGGCTTATTGATCCTTATTAAAAAATTTAGGGGCTCTTGGCAAGAGGTTTTTTTATTTTCAGGAATTTCTGACATAGTGATAAAATTAATTGCTAAAAAAGATATTAAATGCAAAAACAACAATATGATAAAAAATTTTTACGCACTAAAGCGCTTTTCTAGGTATCTTTGATTGCCAACGTTGCGAAAAATAGAGAGAAAAATTAAACGCTACAATATTTATACGAAAGAGGAGATTTTAATGCAATTTGACAAAATTATGAAACTTATGGGTCAGTTTGATACTGAAGGAAAAGAACGTTTTCAAGAAGCCTTAGGTTCTTTTTTAGCTGAGATTTTACATCCAACTCCTTTTGCTTTAGAGGAGTCTGAAATAGATCTTGAAACGCTCCAAGAAAAATTAGGAAATCACACATTTAATTCTCTTTTGATGGCCTCTGTCGAGTTTTTTCTGTCCAATGAGTATCCTGGGGATTTTGGGTCCTGGAATGCCATTGACTTTCTTTTGAATAAAAAAGGACTTCTGCTCTCTTCCGAAGATAAGTCGTATTTAAAAGGATTGAGAGATTCTTACATGAATCTTTATGAAATCACGGATCTAAAGATTGATGAGGGTTTAACGTTAAGAGATTTTATAGAGAAGAAACAGGCTCCGATTACGGTGAAAGAGAAAATGGGAACCCGTTGTCTCTCCCAATGGGATTTGATTGGCGCGCGTGTTGTGAACACACCTCAGGGACACGTTCTTGCAGGCGGCCTTCTTGTTCTTTCAAGAAAGAGGGCTCAGAAAGCCAAAGAGTCCATTGATAAAATTTCAAAGATTATGATGCAAAAAAAGCATTTGCGTTTTTTTGAAGAAGAAACCAAAGA
>CANMHY010000017.1 GCA_947497675.1 Alphaproteobacteria bacterium | reverse complement strand
TAATTTAACGGAAGTTGAATACGATGCTTACTTAAGATCTCGCCTTGGGCAAGAAGCTGATGATCTCATGATGCGTAAAACGATTTTGGAGAACTTTGAAAAGGGAGAGAAATTTAACGCTCAGAAAACGGCGCGAAAGATGATCCAGAAGCATATGGATATTGAAACAATTGTTGATTGTACAGACCTGACACGTTCTGAGATTGAGACTCTTATAAAAGAAGAAAAAAATCCAAAGTAAGAGAAAAAGTTTTTTTCGATGTTCTTCTTAATTTGAGGGAGAGGAGATAATCGACGGAGAAACCCTCTTGTGCTTTTATCCTTAAAACCTTATAAGGAACAAATCAATAAAATCCTTAGAGGTACATAAGGGTTAAAGCTTTTAGTTTTAAGAAAGAAAGAGGGAAAGTCCCTATGGTTGAGTCATTATCGCCCAATTCTATTTTGGCACCCGATTATAAGCCGTCTTCAAAAGAAGACTATATGAATCCTTCTCAGTTGGAATATTTTCGTCAAAATCTTTTAAAATGGCGTTCAGAACTTCTGCATGAATCAGAAGAAACTTTGCATCATCTCCAAGAAGAAGATCACAACGAGCCTGATGCAACGGATCGTGCGACGACAGAAACAAACCGTGCCCTTGAACTCAGAACGCGTGATAGAGCGCGCAAGCTCATTGGAAAAATCGATGACGCATTGAGCCGCATCGATGACGGATCCTATGGGTACTGTGAAGAGACAGGAGAGCCCATTGGTCTTGCGCGTCTTGAGGCCCGTCCGATTGCGACACTGACACTTGAAGCACAAGAGCGGCATGAAAGATTAGAAAAAACCTACAAAGACTAGGTTTTTTAAAAGAGCGCTCGCCTCAAAAAAAGAGAACCTCTTTTTAACTTCTTAAACTGAAAATCTGATTTTATTTTTTTAATTCGGATAGATTTTTTACAAAAACTGATTTATATAAATTTTAAGTAATCGATATCGTTGGTGTTTGATGAGGTGAATTCTTCATTGAATGAAAAGGGAATTTGGTTTTATTCCAAAACTGTCCTCGCAACTGTGAATAAAAGAAAGCGCCTTCGTTTAAAATCCTTTGGATTTTTGAACAAGTTTTCTTTTAGAAGTCAGGAGACCTGCCAATGAAAAGGATTTCTCTCTAAACTTCCCTTGGAAATTCTAGAGAGAAGGCTTTAAATCGTCATACATCTTCGTGCGAGGGGCTCTGAGGATGGGAGGGGAGTGTTCTCACAGGTGGCGTTCTTTTTTTTAAAGTACGTTAATACCTTTGGGAGAAAACTATGGGCATACGACCCCCGTTTCGCAGTATTTTCTGTTTGATTTTATGTCTTTTCCTCATTTTTAAAGAATCTTCTGCAGACCCTTCTCAACCCTATCCTCTTTTTAAGATGCCTGTGGTTCCGGTCGTTGCTCAAAAAAATCCTTTTATTTCAAAAAAATCACAGGATGTTCGTGTGATTCAAAAGGAAAATGGATTTCCGGGTGAACACCGTTTTGAGGGTATTTTTGAAAATATTTCAATTTTAAATCCCATTGAAGCTGGTGGGTGGGGAAGCGCGTCTTTTGTTTCTTTTCCGGGTGCAAAACCCTCAGGAACACTTGTTTTATGGGAAGATTTGACGTTAAACGATCCTGCAAGCCCGTCGGGGACGTTTGATTTCTCAACGATCAACGCAGACGCCTTTGAGAGAGTTGAGATTTTCCAAGGAAATGATCCAGTCTTAGGAAGCAGTGGAACTGGAGGAACCTTAAAATTATATACGTCTCTTGATGAGAAAACACCTTATACGTCAAAAGTTCGCGTTGAAAGTGGTTCAAATGGTCTTGCTTTTCTAGAGGGACGTCAGAGGGTTCCGTTTAAAAAAGGTGTCTTAAAAATTGGAGGGATGGGGCTGAGAACAGATGGATCCCCCGTTGGAAAGGGTCCGCTTCTTCGAAGACGTCAAGCCTATGAAATGGGGTCTTTTGATGCGCAAGGGAAATTTCAGGTGGGGGAGCGTACCTCAACATCCTTTTTTATAAAAGAGACCGACTCTAAACTCCAAAATCTTTATGATACAAGAGGAGATTTCTCAACCTGGAGTCATTTAGGAGCCTTGAGTGTAACGACGACAAATTCCTCTGGAAATACAAAGCATCGTTTAGGTGTGTCGGACAGTCTCTTGGTCAGACGTTCTTTTGGCACGCCGTCACTTAAAAACAAAGGAGAGCGGGAAGAGATACGGTATGCTCTCACACATTTTATAAGGCCTCAATTTATGCTTGAAGGAGGAGGGGGCATGGCGCAAGAGGGTTTTTATGAGCGGGGATTTAAAAAGAAGAGGGCTTCTGAATATTTTTTCGTGTCTCAGACATCCGAAATTTCTCCTCGGCTTGATTTTACATCGGGTGGAAGGATTGAAGAAACCTCTGGAGACCCCCTTTTTGCCTTTAAAACAGGAGTTTCTTACTTAGAGGATTCTTTATCAACCGGATTGACCTTTGATCTTGCTCAAAAAAGACCCTCTCTTTATGAGCTCTACAGTTCAAATGCTTATGTACAAGGAAATCCTTCTTTAAAATCTGAACAAGCCCATGGTTTTCAGGCCATGATCCTTAAAAAGAACGTTTTCTATAATACGGATCTTGGGGTCAGGCTCTTTGAGAGATGGTTTTCAAGGAGTATTATCGGAACACTGAGGAGCGGAAAGACTTTCTATGAAGTAGCCCCTCTCTATCGTGCGCAAGGAATTGAGCCGTTTTGGACGGCAAGATTTGGGAAAAAGGTTACGTTTAAAGGAGAATTTACGTATACAGATCTCAAACAAGGAAAAAACGCCTCTTCTCCCTTGATTCTAACCCCTCCTTTTAAAGCAGCTTCGTCTCTTTTTTATGAGCTAGAAGCCTCAAAAGACACGCAAGAATCATCCTCTCTTTATCTAAAAGGGCGCTATTTACATTATAAAAATAGCCAAATACAAAAACCAAGATCTTTTGTGGTGTTTGATATGGGATGTGATTGGTATCTTGATGCTCAGAAGAAAATATATGCCGGCGTAAAGAATATGTTAAATACGCAATATCGCACACAAACAGACCCCAACATAAGGGGCGACCCCGTTTCTGTCTATGGGGGGATTGAGTTTAAATTTTAAGCGTTGGAAATAAAAAAAGCCCCTGAAAATCAGGGGCTTTTAAAGTCAACCTTAGAGGAAGCTTAGAGACTAAAGTTATAGGAAAGTCCAACACGGAAGATATTATCCTGTGGTGAAATTTTTCCTTGGTTCGTACCATTCGCAAGGGTTGGATTTGGAATTTCGAATGTCGTCGTTGGGTAAATATTACATGTATAATCAGCTCGGATTGAAATACTATCGGTAACAAGAGTTTCTATGCCTGCACCAAAAGAGTATCCCCAGAGTGTTTTCTTATAGCTTGTCGTAAGATTGTTTGCAACGCCCACACTGATAGGTTGAGCAGTAACTTTCATTTGAGTTCCTGCAAGACCTAACTTAATGAAAGCAAGGGTTTTTGGAGCAATGAGAGCACCTAGACGAAGGGTGGGATTAAAGGAGTAACCTTCTTTCATTGTGGCGTATGCAAGGGCCGTATTGTTTGGATTTACACTCTTTCCTTTTACTTCTCCATTTTGGAGTGCAAATAAAAGTTCTCCACCAACATAGTACTGACCAATCGTATGTCCATATCCCGTATAGAGGCCATAATTGAAAAGTGTTGCTGCTGAGTTCGATCTAATACTTGCAGATACCGGTAAAAGTCCTGAAACAGCAGCAGTTTGATTATACCCGCTCTGAAAGCTATTCGCGCCAAGTGTAACGCCTGCATAAGGGCCTGCAAAGTTATCAGCAAAAACTGCTGAGGAGAGGGATGCAACGAGTGCAGCGCCTGCAATGAGATATTTTTTCATGTTAAAATCCTTTAATAAGTGTATCAAAAATCTATAATATAGGAACACAGCTTACCGTAAGCTGTCCCAAACTTCTTATCCTTAAGTTATCGCAACTGACAGAGAGGCGTCAATCTTTTAGGTCTAGAATGTCCTAAATAAAAAAAAGGTTGTTGCAGAGGAATCACATTTGCGGGGTGTTTTAGGTCTTTTTTCTAAGGGGTATTACAAGAGTGGGAAAGGTCTAACTTTTTGTAAATAAAAAAGAAACTGAGGTAGAAGCAGATCTTTTTCTTAATTTATTATTTTTTTGAAGTCTTATGGGGCGAGCGATGGGTCTTGAACCCACGGCCTCCAGAGCCACAATCTGGCGCTCTAACCACCTGAGCTACGCCCGCCATAAGATTTATCACGTCTCTGCCCTCAGATGTAACTTTTTCTGGAGCACACGTCAAGATTTTAGTAAAGACAAGCTCTTTATTTATTGTAAAAAATGTAGCTTAGTGTGAAGAGCTCGGTGATAACGCTGGTTTAGAAGGGTTCCTTTGCTCTGAAATAGCTTTTTGGAGTGTCTCTTGAGAGAGAAACCCTGGGACAATTTTTTCGCCAACAATGAAAAAAGGAGCGGCTTCTATCTGAAGCGTTTCTGCAAGTTGTTTATTTTGAGAAAGTGATTTTTGAACGTTTTCAGAGGTCATGTCTTTTTTTAATTGCGCGAGATCCAGGCCACATTTTTCTGCGAGGTTGAACGCCACAGGGTCTGTTAAAGGACCCTTATGGTTCATAAAAGAGGTATGAAGGCAGAGATATTTTCCTTGGATCTGCGCTGAAAGGGCGATTTGAGAAAGGGTGTTGGACTCTTTACCAAAAATAGGCATCTCTTTATAAATGACTTGAACATTTGGATCTTTCTTTAAAATATCTGCGAGCGTTTGCTCGGATTTCTTGCAATAGCCGCACTGATAATCAAAAAAAGCAACAATTTTGATGTCACCCTTAGGATTTCCAGACGTGGGAAGAGAAGGATTTGGGGCCAAAAGTTCTGCTTTGTGTTTTTGAACAAGCTGCTCTTGATCCTGAAGTTTTTCTTTTTCTTCTTGTTCAACGGCTTTTTTAAGAGCTGTTAAAACAATTTTAGGATTTTTATCAAGAAGCTTGAGAACAATTTTTTCAACTGCCTCTGAGGACGTGGAACAAGGACATGTCGGAGACTGGACCTGCGCCGAATAACCCTTTTGAGGGGTGAGGCTCCAGAAAGAAAATACGGTTAAAAAGGCAAGAAAGAGAGTTTTAGATGTCATTTTTTTGTATCCAAGCGTCAGAAAAGGGTTAGAAAAAGAAAAACCATGAGTGCTTATTCATTAGGCGTCATTTTATCTTTTGTTGCAGGTAAATCAAGTGTATTTTTTATATCTTGAGCTCTCAAGAAAGCTGGGTCTTTTTTTGGAAGATTTTTGAGCGCTTTTTCAATTTGCATTGTTGCTTGTTTCATATCCCCCACACGTAAAGCAAACTCACTTAACGCCAAGGCGGCAAGTCCAATTTTGGCATCTCGTCCCAAAGCGATGGCTTTAAGACGCCATGCCATGGCTTCATCAGGGTCTTTTGTTAAAATCTCATCGAGAATAAGAATCACTTTTTTGAGATATTTAGAAGTTTGATCTTCGAGAAGAGCTTGAGCAAAAGCCATTTTTAAAGAAGCATCCTCAGGTCTTAGAGAAACAGCCTGTTCATAAGGGGCGATGGCCTCTTGGATGCGACCTGCCATAAAAAGAATTTGTCCTTTCATTTCTAAGAAGAAAGGATCTTTTGGAAAATCATCGAGCAAAAAATTAATTTCCTTAAGGGCTTTTTCTGTTTGAGTGAGTTTGAGATAGGCGATTGATCTTGCATAACGTGCCTCTAAACTTTGATCTTTGACAGGATATTTGTTTAAAACCTGAGCGGGAGGAGACAGAAATGCAAATAGCTTTACATGAACACGCCTGAACATCTCTTCAAAGTGAGGGGGTGGAGTGGCATCTTTATAAGGAGACTTTTCAACAGCGCGCTTCATCGTATCAAGACGTTCTTGCGTTAGGGGGTGCGTGCGAACATAGGGATCTTGATTATTGGAAAGCAGAAGTTCTTGACCTGAGAGTTCTTCAAATGTATTAAGCAGCCCTCTTGGGCTCCAGTGAAGTTCATTGAGATACCTTAAGGCCGATTGATCTGCAGAAGCCTCCTGTCCCCTGTTATATTGAAGGAGGCTTCTTTCTGCAATTTGAGCGGCTCCTAAGGCAGCGGCAGTGCCGCCTTCAATGCCCCCTAAGAGGAGACCTGCAGCCGTTCCAACAAGGCCGGTTAAGAGTGCTGGCGATAGAATTTTGTGGAAACTATCTTCGCGCCTGGAAAGATGATTTCCAGCAATATGTCCTGTTTCATGGGCAAGGACTCCGATGACATCCCAAACTGTCTTGGACTGAATTAAAAAGCCTGTATTGATAATGAGCATTTGAGCTGCCGTGGCCGCGGCATTCATTTCTGGGTCAATAATGATGATGATTTTTTCTTCTCCAGGCTTGAGACCTGCAACTTTAAAGAGAGGGTCGATAAATGATTTGAGCATATGTTCCGTTTCACTGTCTCGAATCACGATCCCTTTTTTAAAGTCAAATACCCCCCATGTTGCGGGCGTAAAGATCATCTCAGTCACAAAAGAAAAAAGAAGGGCAATTATAAAGCAATGATATTTTCGATCAGACAAGAGACGAAACAGGGTGATCATAAAAGATTTCCTTTTTTGGAGACGTTATTTTTTAAGATCAGTATGTCAGAACTTTCATTTTAAAACAAAGAGAAAGAGAGATCGCTGGAAACGAAATTTTTGAACAAAAGAAAATCAACTGTTTTTTGCCTGCAAAACAAAAAATAATATAGAAAAAAGCCAGGAAAAAAAACGGATTTTCCTGGCTTTTTTTTGAGTTTGAAAAGATTTTCTTTAATCAAGAAGTCTTTGCCACCAGCCTTTTCGGGAATCATCTGAGGATTCAGATGGTTGAGAAGGAGGGGGTGTCCTCGTCTCTTTTTCTTGTTGTGGCGCTGAAGGTTTGGGTGAATTTCCTTCTTGTAGGGGCGCTGAAGGTTTTGTCTCTTCAGGTTTTCTTTCTTTGAAAGGCCGATTTCGAGAGTTTAGAGGGTAACGGCTTTTTCGGCGAAAAGGTCTCTCTTCGGAAGGTGTGTTCGATGCTTGAGACATGGGTGGTTGATCTCGATGTGAGGGGGGGGGTGTTTCGATCTCAACTGATTTGTTTTCAGGAAGGGAATCTGAAATCACAACAAAATTCTGATCTGAAGGCGTGTTTTGTATGGACGGTCCTTGTCTTGGTCTGCGAAAAGATCTTCTTGTTTTATGACGTGGTCGATCCGACGACCCTTCATTTGAGGAGGGTATAGGGGACTGAGCGGAAAACTCTGTTGAATCATTCGGCGAAAGAAGAGGCGATTCTTCCTGTTTTTTTTGAAGAGAATCAGATTCTGAGTCAAAAGGTTGCTGAGACGTTAAATCTCTCCGAGGTTTATGTTTATTGCGTCGATTTCTCTTTTTTAGGGGGTGACGCTGGGAAGAAAATGACCCCTCTGTCTCTAAATTATCCTCTGAAGAGAGAACATGGGCAAGATTTTCAGGTTTTTGTTCAGAACGTTTGCGACTTTCCTTGCGAAGAGCATCCGATGATTTTTCATCCTCTGAAGAGGTGTAAAAAGAGGATACGATTCGAAAATCAGCGGCAAGTAATAGATCATCCTCAAGAATTGTAATAAATAAAGAATATCGTTTATCCAGATCTAAAAGATGAGCACGTTTTTGGTTTAATAAGTAAGAGACCACCGAGCGTTGCGCATGAATTGTCACGGGAATAGCGGTTGTTTCAGCCAGTTGATCCGGGGCTTTTAGGTGCTCTTCAAGTGTTCGTAGAATTTGCAGGGCGACGGACTCAGTCGAGCGAACCATCCCTGTTCCACGACAGTGAGAACAAGGAATGGAGCTTGCTTCTAATAAATTTGGACGAAGGCGTTGTCTCGAAAGCTCTAGAAGACCAAAAGGACTAATGCGACCGAGTTGTGTTCTGGCTCTGTCATCGCGCATCGAATCACGCAATCGACGTTCAACGGCAGCATTGTGGCGTGGATCGCTCATATCTATGAAGTCAATAACAATCAAACCCGCGAGGTCTCGGAGTCGAATTTGACGAGCAGTTTCTTCTGCAGCTTCGAGGTTGGTTCTAAGAGCAGTCTCATCAATATGACGTTCGCGATTAGCTTTTCCGGAGTTCACATCAATGGCAGTTAAAGCTTCCGTTGGGTTAATAACAATGTAACCCCCTGATTTAAGTTGAACAACAGAGCTATACATCTCATCAATTTGCTCTTCAACTTTATAGTGTTGAAAGAGAGGGTCGGTATCATCTTTGTACAATCGAATCCGTTTTGCATGGCTTGGCATTAAAAGGAGCATAAAGTCTTTCGCGTTTTTATGCGCTTCTTCTCCCTCGACCACGATTTCTTCAATATCTTTTGAATAGAAATCTCTTAATGTTCTTTTGATGAGATCTCCTTCACGATAGATGAGAGTTGGAGCTGAAGATTTTAAGGTGAGCTCCCGGATGTCATTCCAAAGTTTTAAAAGATAATCAAGATCTCTTTTTATCTCAAGTTTCGTGCGTTCCATCCCAGCTGTGCGTACAATAACGCCCATAGTGGATGGAAGTTCAAGGTCCTCGAGCAGAGACCTAAGTCTTTTTCGACTTTGAACATCTGT
>CANMHY010000016.1 GCA_947497675.1 Alphaproteobacteria bacterium | reverse complement strand
TCAAAGGGGCACAAATTTTTTGCCGGGTTCGAAGTTATCTCCTCACGTGTCAAAAAAATGACATAAGTGCCACAGACGCTTTAAACATCCTCTTCTCAGGAAAACTCCCAGATTTTTGTATCCTTCCATAATCTTGGTGAATGCTTACATAAAAAAGAGGTTTTTGTGATGAGGTCTTTAAACTCCTTTAATGAATGTGATATATAAGAAGAGTTAAAAACTCTTTAAAGACGTAATTCATGATTCAAAAGCCTTATTTACTCTATGTTATAACAGAAGACTGGGGTCTTTTTACGCACCGCATTGATTTGGCGCGTCGTGCTCAGAAAGCAGGGTTTCGGGTTGGGATTGCGTGCTCTGTCCATAAACATGGAAAAAAAATTGAAGCTGAAAACTTTGATCTTTATCCATTAAAACACCTTAAACGGGGAAGTTTAAACCCTTTTCAGGATTTTTGGGCGTTTTGGGAGATCTTTTGCCTTTATCGGAAAGTTCGTCCTGATCTTGTGCATCATGTAGCGTTAAAACCTGTTCTTTACGGCAGCCTTGCGGCGCGTCTCACAAAAGTTTCAGTCATTGTGAATGCCCTGGGGGGGCTTGGATATCTTTTTATAGGGACTTCTTTTAAAGTTAAAAGCATTCGTTTTTTTCTTCTTAAGCTTTTAAAATTGGTTTTTCAGTGCAAAAATCTTGCCCTTATCCTTCAAAATCCAGAGGATAGAGATGTTTTTAAAAATATTATATCGCCTCAACAGCTTTATTTGGTTCGTGGATCAGGTGTGGATTTAAAGGTGTTTTACCCTCCAAAGCGTGGCATTTTGTCAGAACAAGAAAAAATGACCAAAGTAAGAGAAATAAAAGTCATTTTTTGTGGTCGTCTCCTTTGGGATAAAGGGGTTGGAGAGTTGATGGCGGCCGCGCGTCTCTTGAAAGAGAAAAAAAACGCGTTTCGTATTCAAATCGTGGGAAGCAGCGATCCAAAAAACCCAAGTTCAATTTCTGAAAGTCTTTTGAAATCATGGGAAGACGAAAACGTTGTTTGTTTTCTTGGAAATCGGAATGATATTCCGGAGCTTCTTCGTTTGAGCGATATTGCCGTTCTCCCTTCCTATCGAGAAGGATTGCCCAAAGCGCTCTTGGAAGCCGCAGCGACGGGCCTCCCTTTGGTTGCAACCGATGTTCCTGGATGTCGGGAAGTTGTACAAGATGGGGTGAATGGTTTTCTCGTACCACCCGAAAATGCTCAAAAACTGGCAAATGCTCTGGAAATCTTGGCAGAGGATTCTCACTTGCGTGAAAGAATGGGCAGAGAGAGCCTCAAACGTGCTGAAATGTATTTTTCAGAGGAAAAAATTAATACTGAAATTTTAGAGATTTATAAGAAAGTCGGGGTCCCTTTACTCTCCAATGCGTCCCGCAAGGCTTGACTCTAGAAAAATATCAATGTCGCCATCTAAAACCCCAGGGGCATTTCCCACTTCAACATTGGTTCGAAGATCCTTTACCATTTGATAAGGCTGAAGGACATACGATCTTATTTGATGCCCCCATCCGATTTCCGACTTTTCAATGTTTTTGTTGGCAGATTCTTTTAATTGAAGTTCGCGTTCATAAATTCGCGATTTAAGCATTTTGAAAGCTGTGGCTTTGTTTCGGTGTTGAGACCGATCGCTTTGACATTGAACGACAATTCCCGTTGGAAAGTGTGTGATGCGGATGGCGCTTTCCGTTTTATTAACATGCTGACCTCCAGCGCCTGAGGCACGATACGTATCAATTCGAATATCTTTCTCTTCGATTTCAATCGTAATATTATCGTCTACTTCAGGATAAACCCATACAGATGCAAAGCTTGTATGACGCCGGGCATTGGAGTCAAAAGGAGAAATGCGAACCAATCGATGGACGCCACTTTCTGTTTTAAGCCATCCATAAGCTTTTTCACCCGTGATTTTGAGGGTCGCTGATTTAAGCCCTGCTTCCTCCCCTGAGCTTTCTTCGATAAGATCCCATTTAAATTTACGGGATTCGGCCCATCTGATATACATGCGCAAAAGAATTTGTGTCCAGTCTTGAGCTTCTGTTCCACCAGCACCAGCATGAATTTCAAGGAAAGCTGCAGAGTGATCTGCTTCTCCAGAAAGAAGACTATCCAACTGGGCGCGCCTTGACTGTTTTTCAAGAGCTGTTATGAGAGACTCTGCCTCTAAGAGGGTGCCATCATCTTGACTTTCTTCAGCCAACTCGTGAAGCGTCAGAGCATCTTCAAGTGTTTGTGTTAAGATATTATATTCTTCTAATTTTGTCTCAAGGGCTGTTTTTTCCTTCATAAAACTTTGGGCTTTGTGGGGGTCGTCCCAAAATTTATCATCTAAGGTCAACGTTTCAATTTCTTTAAGGCGTGCCGTTGATTTCTCCCAGTTAAAGATACCTCCGAAGAAGCGCTAAGGACTTGTTTATATTAGAAAGGGATGTCTCAACTTCGGCTTTCATGAGAGGGAGTCTCCTTAAATTGACGTCATAATCTTAAGTAGTTGTACATGAATTAAGCAATTTAGAAAAGCCCTCCTGTGCCCGTTTCCATTGTTTCGGACGTGTTTTGAGAGGACGGAGGAAGAGGAGGAGGAGCGGGGGTTGGATTAAGGGGCGCCGTATTATAACTGATTTCAGAAGAATTGGGGATGTTAAAGGGAACGTCTTCAACTTCGTCACTCTCTTCCAAAGGTTCTCTCTCTTGAAAATCTTCAGCCAAGGCAATGACTTTTTTTTCAGCGGTTGATTGCTCGACCTCTTCAGGAGGAGGGGAAGCATTCTCTTTTTCTTTTTGTCCAAGCATGCTTTCCAATGTATTCAAAAAAGTAAAATCAGAAGGAAGCTGTTCTGACGCAGAGGCAGGGAGTTGATATCCAGGGTTTCCAATGGCGATCGAAGACGTTTGATCGGATTCTGGATCACTCCCTGGTTTAAATCCTTCCATAATAGCATTTTTATCTCTTAAGGAGGCGGGCTCTCCTGTATCAAGATTAACTTTTTTAAATTTAAGGCGGGAGGGTCGTTTGAAAGGGATAGAAGGTTGATCTTTCAGGGCCTGCTTCATAAAATCTCCAAAAATAGGGGCTGCAAGTTTTCCCCCTTCTTCATGGTTTCCAAGACTTTTTCCAGAATCGAATCCCATGTAGATGCCGACAACAAGATTTGGGGTGAATCCAATAAACCAGGCATCCCTAAAATCACTTGAGGTCCCTGATTTTCCAGCAATTGAATAGCCTTCTATTTTTGCGCGCTTTCCAGTCCCACGCTCAACAGCACCCTCCAAAAGAGAAGTGATTTGATAAATACTTGCTTCATCCGAAACTCTCTCTCGAAGATCTTCTAGAAGAGAGGGCAGAGTTTGATCTGGAGGTGAGAAGGGAATGGACCTTGTATCAGATTTATAAATTGTTTTTCCACGACGATCTTGGATTCTCTCAATGAAGACAGGAATTATTTTTTTTCCGCCATTGGCAATCGTGCTGAAAGCGGTTGTCAGTTTTAAAAGTGTTGTTTCCCCTGTTCCAAGAACCATAGCCCATTGAGGCGCGAGAGTATCATAAGCTCCAAGACGAATGGCACAGTTAACGATATCTTGAATGCCCAGAGCTTTGGCAAGTTGCACGGTCGACGCATTATAAGAGCGCTCAAAAGCGCGTCTTAAGGTGACTTCGCCATAAAATTTCTTAGAAATATTCTTAGGACTCCATTTTCCAAGCCCCCATCCAATGTCAATTTCAACAGGAATGTCCATGATATGAGTTGTGGTATTTAATCCTTTTTCAAGGGCTGTCAGATAAGCAAAGACCTTGAAGGTAGACCCTGGTTGACGGAGAGCCTGTGTCGCCCTATTAAATTCACTCTTTTCAAAACTATAACCGCCGACCATGGCAAGAATTTTTCCAGTATGGGGGTCCATAGCAACAAGAGCACCACCGACGTCCGGAATTTGTTGGAGTGAGAATATTTTTTTATCAAGGGGGGAGGCTGCAATGATATCTCCGACCTTTAAGACATCAGAGGTTTTTTTAACGACAGGACCCACATAAGGGTGTCCTTCTTTTGTGACAAGATGAGGACGCGCCCACAAGAGCTCTTTTAAAGGAATTTTTCCGGTTGTGCCATCCTTGAGCCCTATGAGAGCGCCTTCTTTTGTGATCTCGAGAACGATGGCCAGAAGAAAAGGAGAAAGACCCTGAGGACGTTTAAAATTAGTTAAGGTGTCTTGCCAGTTCTCAAGAGCGTGATTTCCAAAAGCACCCCGCCAGCCGTAACGACGATCATAGGTGATGAGCGCTTTTCTAAAAACATCATCGGCGATAGATTGAAGTTTTGGATCCAATGTCGTCTTAACGGTGAGGCCTCCCTTATAAAGCTCGGTAAGACCAAAGCGGTTGACAATATCTCTTCGAACTTCTTCTGCAAAAAAATCTGCGGTGACGATTCCAGATTGTGTATTATGAAAATTCGTTTTTAAGGGATCTTCTTTTGCTTGTTGACCTTGTTTAAAAGTAACAACGCCATTTTCAATCATCCGGTCAATGACCCAATTGCGCCTGGCTATTGCCTTTTCAGCATGTCTTATGGGATGATAACTATTGGGCGCTTTCGGAAGTGCGGCAAGATAGGCTGCTTCGGAGATCGTAAGCTCATCGAGCGATTTGTTGAAATAATGTACTGCCGCAGCGCCAACGCCATAAGCCCCTCCTAAATAAATTTCATTGAGGTAAAGCTCTAAGATTTTCTCTTTGTTGAAAGTTTTTTCGAGACGAAAAGCCAAAATGGCTTCTTTAATCTTACGTGCAATGGACACTTCATTTCCAACTAGAAAATTTTTGGCAACTTGTTGTGTAATGGTGGAAGCACCTTGAGGTCGTTTTCTTTGAAGGAAATTTTTGATATTACTTAAAAAAGCACGGATAATACTTGAAGCATCAATACCTTGATGGGTATAGAAATTCTTATCTTCGGCCGCAAGAAAAGTATTAATGATATGTTGGGGAATTTCAGAAATGGGAAGAAAGACGCGTTTTTCTTTTGCATATTCGTGAAAGAGCCGTCCATCATTTGCATGAAGACGGGTGACAATAGGAGGGTCATAGACTTCTAACTGTTTATAGTCCGGAAGATCTTGAGTATAATAGGAAAAAATTAGATATAAAATAACACTTCCCAGAAGTGCAGCTGAAAAAAAACAGGTCATTAAAAAAACAAAGAAACGTTTCATAATTGTATCTCACATCAAAATCTTAGGGGACAGAGGAAAGAGATCTTTTTTAAAGAGAAACAGATCCTATCGTAATATATTTTTCTTGACGCATTTTTTTTAAAGCTGCAGGTGGGTAACGTAGAAGTGATTGAAGAGATTCCTCAAGTGCTTGAGAAACAGACTCAAAAACTTCAGATGGATTCCGATGGGCACCTCCGAGAGGTTCTGGAATAATTCCATCAATAACGCCCAGCTTTAAAAGGTCATTCGCTTTAAGTCTTAAAGCAGCAGCAGCTTCTTCGCGATTTTCGCGGCTCCGCCAAAGAATAGAAGCACACCCTTCTGGAGAAATCACTGAATAAATAGAGTTCTGGAGCATAAAAACTTGATTGGCCGTTGCAATAGCAATGGCGCCTCCTGATCCTCCTTCTCCAATCACAAGACTGATGACAGGAACTTCGAGGCCTAAAGATACTTCTATACACCGTGCAATTGCCTCTGCTTGCCCCCGTTCTTCTGCTTCTGTCACCGGAGAGGCTCCTGCTGTATCCACAAGAGTTATTAAGGGAAGACGGTAATGGTCCGCAAGTTTCATGAGGCGCTGTGCTTTTCGATATCCCTCCGGTTTCGGCATTCCAAAGCCATGCTTCATCCGAGATTCGGTATCATGTCCTTTTTCTTGGCCTAGGATAACAACACTTTGTCCCTTAAAACGTCCCAATCCCCCAATAATAGCTGCATCCTCGCCAAAAAGCCTGTCGCCAGCAAGTGGCGTAAAGTCGTCTATCATCGCATTAATATAATCAAGAAAGTGGGGCCTGTCTGGATGACGCGCAACTTGAACGGTTTGCCAAGGCGTTAAGTTAGAGTAGAGGTTGTGAAGAAGCTTCGAGGATTTTTTTTGAAGTCGGGTTATTTCTTCAGCGATATTAACATCCGTACTGCTTGAAAGGTGACGCAGTTCTTCAATTTTGCTCTCAAGTTCCGTGAGGGGCTTTTCAAAGTCAAGCGGGTTATGCATGGAATACCTTAATTTTAAATATAGCCATGGAGTAAGGAATTATCTGACGTTATCTTTAACGTGTCCTTCAAAAGAGGTCAATGAAAAAGGTATCAAAGGCGGAGAAGGGGGGTAGAATGGAGGTCAAAATTTAAATCAATAGAGGTTTTATGTACACCTATAGTCAGACCCTAAATATTTCTTAACTATTTTTTTTATCTCTTGTTGCTTAATAAGTTCTAGGATCCTTTGGTTTAACCAATGTAAAAGAGGGCTATTTGGAGGAAGCATGAAACTATAATATTCAGATAGAATTCCTGCAGGTACAAACTTGACACCCTTTTCTGGGTTTTCCTTCATCATGTACCTTAAAAGTGGTTCAGAATAAATAAGAGCGTTTGCTTTATCTTCACTTATAGCTTTAAGTCCGTCCTTGATAGAAGTTATTTTTTTACAAGAAATAGAATTTTCTTCTAAAAACTTTTGTGAAAGTGAATCATCGAGACAAAGAATATTTAAATCTTCAATATCTTTCACGTTATAAATCTCAGACGATATTTTTCCCACGGTGAATTCCGAAGAAAGTGACCCTATAAAAATATTAACGATAATTAAAGCCGCAAATAGCCAGATTGTGGCCATAATTCTGCCACCAAGGGTTTTTGTAACGATATCCCCAATATCAGATAAGGAGACAACATTTATACTCCACCACACTCCGTTTCCAATTCCCTTCAGAGTGCTATTTTTAAAATCTTTATTTTTTTTGTGTTCAAAAAACCATATTGTAGCGCCTTGTATTATAATAAAAAGAGCCACAGAAAAAAAGACTTTAAGAGCGGTTAAAGAGTAAAAATAGCTTGAAACGATTTTAAACAAACTCTTCTGAGCAAGCGCTAATCCAACACCTGATATATAGAAAGGCGTCGTAAATTCAAAAGCCATAGTATCTGGTTGAACAAAATTAGGGATGCCTCCTAAGAGAAGATCGTATTTTTTTTCAGATAAGCCTTTGAGTCCTTCTTCTTTTGTAACAGGTGTATACGTAAATGTTATACCATTTTTATGTGCGATAGATTCCCATATATCAACGCATATTCCTTTATAGACACCCGTTTCTTTTGATTGAAAAGCAAAAGGAGCTTCCTCATAAACAGCTACATTTAATTTTTTCCCCCTAAATTCTTGCGAGAAGGAAGGTGCATGATTTACGATTAACTCTGACTTTTCATCAGAAATTGAGGGTTCTAAAGGAACATCTTTTTTTTCTGCGCAAGAGGTGTTGAAAAAAATTACACTAAAAAAAACAGTTAATGCAATTCTTAAAAGCCAATTTATTTGTATAGATTTTATTTTTTTTTTGAGCATTGTTTGGATACTTTTTTTATTTTTACTGAGAGCTAAGTCTAAACTCACAAGAAATTTCTGTCAATTCTTAAAAACGAATACTTTTAACAGAAAAGGTCTTTTTCAATTTGACGAGCTGTCTCTTGCAGTAACTCACTACCGGCTTTAACCGATAGTGAATTTCTTTTTCTTAACAAACATTTAACAGAATTTTTGATGACATGCCTTATTCGTTAGAAATTTTCCAGAATCCCTTATCGATAATCCACTTTAGAATACTTAAACTACCACTTGGAGCAGTGTCGGGAAAACATAATATCCTTCGGTCCCCTTGGTGGTTGTAAAAGTAATAAAAATTCTCGGTCTTTGCTAGTTTAACCATATTAAAATTGAGAGAATTAAAATCATCTAGAGTCATTTTATACACATCTGGTCTGGGGGTTTGACGCTTAAAAACAATGATTCCCTCCGATGAATGACTAGGAATTTCTATTATCGTCTCCCTTCTTTCATAAGAAAAGGGTATTTTGCAAGGCTCACTTGATTTTCTCTTTAGTATAAAATGGTAATTGTCGGTTTGAAGAACAGGAAACGCTAAAAATTCATTTCCTGTATCTTGAAGAAGTTCTGAAATATAAGGAAAAATGTTCTTCACAAGAGAGCTGGGGCTGAGATCATCTCCTTCTAAAGCATAGACAAAGCCATCAAAAGAAAGCATCCCTTTTCCTGGCCTTAGAAGCTCTACAATTTGTTTTAAAGTTCCGACGCTATCTTGCAGATGTCTCATAGTCCAAGAAGCCCAAGCACCATCAACTTCATCTTTAAGAGTTAGTTCACACTTTGTAAATTCAGAAGAAATTTCTTCAATTTTAAACGCTCCTAATTCAAATCGCGTAACGCATCCGTCTTCAATAATAGTTGTCTCAGGATTCTGCTCTCCTCTCACCCCAATTACACGGAAAGTTAACCCTTTTCCGCCAAATTCCTGGTTTAAATATTCTGAAACACTCCTTCCCCAAGTATATTTTCCAGCTCCAACATCCAAAAAAGTAAAATTTCTTTGAGCAGGAGAATCTTCTATAATTCCCTTGATAACTAATAAATCATGGCACTCGCAGATTTCATAAGCAGGCAATTCCCCATTTCTACCTGACACGGCCGTCTCATAAATTGTCTGAAATAAGGCTATGAGGCGGCGTCAGAATATGGTTTTAGCGATTGAAATAATTAAATTATCCTCATTTTCTTCTTGACTTTTAATAGCAGCT
>CANMHY010000015.1 GCA_947497675.1 Alphaproteobacteria bacterium | reverse complement strand
GTCCTCTAAAAAGATGCTTGATATTTTTCCAGAATCTCGAGAGCGTCAGTTTCTTTTAAATATAGTCGATTTTACACTCTGGCGGACATTTTAGAGTTCAGCCCCCTCGATTTCCTGTAAAAAACCATTATTTTGAAGGGAAAAGAGATATTTATAATGACCATTTCTAAGCAGAAGCTCTTGATGCGTTCCTGACTCAACAATTCTACCCTGTTGAAACACAAGAATACGATCCATATGATAGAGCGTTGAGAGTCGGTGCGCAATAACAAGACTGGTACGATCTTTCATGGCTGTTAAAAGACTCTCTTGGATTTTTCTTTCTGTCTCAGAGTCAAGAGCAGATGTGGCTTCGTCAAGAATAAGCAGAGGGGCATCCTTTAAGATTGACCGTGCAATGACAATCCTTTGGCGTTCTCCCCCTGAAAGATTCCCTCCGCGCTCTCCAACAATTGTTTCATACGCATGGGGAAGACGAGAAACCAGCTCTGAAAGATATGCTTTTTCTGCGGCAATGATAACCTCTTCTCGATGTGCATTTAAATTTCCATAATGAATGTTTTCATACAGCGTTCTATGAAAAAGGCTCGTATCTTGTGGAATGACGGAAATAGAGTTCCAAAGAGATTCTCGAGAGACGTTTTTAATATCTTGGCCATCGATTAAAATGCGACCCTGTTGAGGATCGAATTGCCTTAAAATGAGATTCACGAAAGTTGTTTTTCCGCTCCCAGAAAAACCAACAACGCCTACTTTTTCTCCTCCTTTAAGAATGATGCTTAAGTCCTTAAAAAGGAGAGGTTGTTCTGAAGAATTTGACGGGTGGTGAAAAGTAACATTATCAAAGACAATTTCTCCTCTTGTGATAACAAGAGGAGGGGCATTTTTTTTATCCTCAATCATAATTTTTTGAGTCAAAAGATCATAGGCTTGAAGAGAGATTCCCACTTGTTCAAAAAGATGCGGAAATTCATAGCTGACCCACCACGTGGATTGCATAATATTTTGAAGAAGTGTTAAAATAAAGGCAACATCTCCAAGGGAAAGCCATCCCATTTTCCATCCATAAAGGCTTGCCGAGATCATTAATCCATATTCGAGAAGGCTTAAAATTCCAAGGAGTGTCTTTAATTTTGCAGAGAAGATTAAGGTTCTTTTGTGTTTATGAACAGCATCCGTTTGGTATCGTCCCAAGTATTTTTTTTCGTGTTGAAATCCATTAAAAAGGCGAATTGTAAAAATATTGTTGAGAACATCAACAATTTTTCCTGAAAGTGTGCTTAAAGCTTCGGATTGATCTTTTGCATAAAGGCTTGCTTTTTTTGAGGCAACCCAAGAGATCGATAAATGGGAGATAAACCATATGAGCATGATGACGCTTAAGAGCGGAGAGAGTGTCAACAAAAGAGCAATTGCAATAAGTCCATTTAAAATGCCAGGCATGAAGGAGGTGAAAATTTTTTCAAAAATTTCTTGGGCTGCCCGAGGGAGATCATTGATTTTATTTGCGATGGATCCTGGAAAATTATTTGAAAAGTATGTAAAAGACTGCTGACCAACATAATTTATGAGATAGGTTCGGATGCGCGCCATAAAAGGAGGAAGAAGGTAGGCGCGCAAAAAATCAGAGCTTCGATAAATAATCTCTGTGGTGATAAAAAAAGCGACGCCTAAGAGCAAAATCCCGCCTAAATCTTTAAAAATAGGAATTTCATTTAGAGGGATCTTTAAAGAGTCAAGGCCTGTTAAAGCATCAATAATGAGCTTGATA
The DNA here is from genome assembly GCA_947497675.1 of Alphaproteobacteria bacterium. Classification (GTDB taxonomy): domain Bacteria; phylum Pseudomonadota; class Alphaproteobacteria; order 16-39-46; family 16-39-46; genus 16-39-46. Next base: position 7,099 of record CANMHY010000015.1, on the reverse strand, counting down.
AAATAGGGAAAGAAGCTTTGTTCGAGAGGCCAGGCGAAAAGCGCCAAGATCAAAACGATAAACAACCGTTTTTGGGGTTTCATGAAGTGGATCAGAAAACGAAACAGGTGATAAATTTTAGGATTTTGGTTGATTTTCATAGATTTCTGGCTCTTAAAATAAGAAAACAATAACAATTACCGGTATGGTTTTTTTGGAGTTTCTATTATAGTCTCTGGGTTTAAATATATGTTGTATTATAGAGGAGAAGCGGTGAGATGTCTTTTAAAATAATTAAGGGTCTTTCAGATGTTTGGGAGGAGTATGATGGATACATTGTAGATCTCTGGGGCGTTATTCATGATGGACAGGTTCTTTACCCTGATGTTTTAAGAAGTCTTGCTGAGCTGCGTGCCTTAAAAAAACAGGTTGTTTTTCTTTCAAATGCGCCGCGCAAATCAGAGTTCATTAAAGAACGTCTTTCAGAGCTCAAGATAAGCCCTGATCTTTATAGGGGGCTTGTTACATCTGGGGATGATGCTTTTGAGACGATGATTGAGACCTACATGCCAAAATTTGGACACAGTGCCTTTTTTTTGGGAGGAGAAAAAGATCGTCATATGCTTGATGCAAAAGGACTGAAAGAAGTCTTCTCTTTGGAAGAGGCTGATTTTATTTTAGGAATCCATACCTATAAGGCGGAGGATCCTTTGGAAACTTATATTCCTCTGTTGGAAAGAGGCCTTACAAAAAGCATCCCTTTTATTTGTGTTAATCCCGATTTAATCGTCCATATTAATGGTCAAGAAATTATTTGTGCTGGCACATTGGCAGACTGGTATAAGTCTCAAGGCGGTGATGTTTATTATCATGGAAAACCCCATGGCCCTGTATATAAGCGTGCTTTAGACATGTTGGAGGGAGAAGATAAATCAAAAATTCTCTGCATTGGAGATTCCCTAAGAACGGATGTCACCGGAGCTCTTGGTCAAGGATTGGATGTGGCCTTTATTCCAGGAGGGATTCACAAACTTGAGTGTTTGGAGGTAAAAAATGATCTTTCTTTCGAGAAAAATCTAGAACAGGTATTCCAAAAAAATGGCAAAGTCCCAACTTTTGTTCTTCCTGAATTTAAGAGATGAAAATCAAGTGACTTTGTTTTCAAAAAAATAAAAAAGTGCCCATCGCTATTTTCAATATTTTTCATTCCAAGTATGACAGCTTTAAGACAAAAATGAGAATTCTCAATCCATTCTCCTTTGAAAGTTGTCACGCCTTTGAAAAATATAAAGAAATACCTCAAAAACTCTCTCCCCATGATCGATTTACCCGTGCGAGCCTAACCCATCCAAAGGTTGCCGAGGAATTTTTTCAAAAGAACTTGCCTGAAAAGATTCAAAAGATGATCGATTTTTCGTCTCTGAAGCTCAAGAAAGACAGCTTTATTGATGACAATTTAAAGCTGCAGATTGCGGACATGCTTTTCTCTGTCAACTTCAATGGAAGCCCTGGATTTATTTATCTCCTGGTTGAACATGCTTCAACTCCGCAACATCTTCTTCCGTTTCGAATGCTCAAATATGTTATAGCCATTATGGAAGATCATCTAAAAAGGACCAAATCACGGACACTTCCTTTTGTGTTTCCTCTTGTGCTGTATACTGGAAAAAAAGCATATCCCTATTCCATGGACCTTTTTGATCTTTTTGCGCCTGAAGACAGAATGCTTGCCAAAGAAACACTCCATGCGCCTTATCCTCTGATTGATCTGAGTCAAGCTTCGGATGAAGAGCTTGAGAAATACCTTTGGTTCGGGAGCATGAGCCTTCTCTTAAAACATATTCATGATGGCGACATTTTGCCTTTTTTTAAGAGCTTTGTGGATCTTTTGAAAAAGATTGAAAAACATGGGGAGACCAGATATATTTATACGGTCATTAGCTATATTGCCACGGCTGGAAAAGTGCCTGATAAAGAGGAGTTTCTCAACGTGGTTAAAAATTTGGAAAATATTGATAAGGAGGAGACAATGCAGTCCCTTGCAGAATATTTAGAAATAGAAGTTTTTAAAATAGGGTTTGAAAAAGGCCGAAAAGAGGAAATTAAAAGAACGGAGCAAGAACGAGAGAAGTCGCGGCAAGAACGTATAAAAATGGTAAAAGCTATGTTTTTTAAGGGAATAGATGTCGATACAATTTCTGACATAACAGGTTATTCTCAAAAAGAAATTAAAATGATTCTTTCTTAGCATTTAAGTTTTTTTATGTTGGCCTGATTGGTCCATTCATTTTCTCTTTAAGAGAATTTTTAGAATAATTTGGAGGTGTCTTCTGCGTTTTAAACTTGTATGAACAGAAGTTTTTTACAGGACATGTAGGACAGAGAGGTTTTTGTGCCTTACAGGTATACCGCCCATGGAGAATAAGAAGGTGGTGGGCAATTTTTCGAAACTTCTCCGGAACGACAGCATCGAGTATTTTTTCAACAGCCAAAGGCGTTTTTCCTGCGGCAAGACCCGTTCTGTTTGAGACTCTAAAAATATGGGTGTCGACCGCAAATGTTGGAAGACCAAAGACAACATTTAAAACGACATTGGCTGTTTTTCGTCCAACGCCGGGAAGGGACTCGAGTTCTTCGCGTGTGTTTGGGATACATCCTTTAAAATTACTTTCCAAGATATGGCTGAGCTTAATGATATTTTTGGCCTTTGTTTTGTAAAGTCCAATGGTTTTGATGGCATTTCTTAAGTTTTCTTCTCCAAACTGAATCATGTCATGGGGTGTGTGGATGATCTTAAAAAGATCGTGTGTTGCACGATTTACGCCTTTGTCGGTGCTTTGAGCAGAGAGAACAACGGCAACAAGGAGCGTATAGGGATTTGTCGAGAAGAGCTCTGTTTGAGGGTTTGGAATGGCTTTTTCTAAAGCTTCAAAGAAAAGGGCTATGTTCTTTGGGGTCATTTTAAAGATCTCTTTGTTTGTAAATATTGTGTGACCATAGAGTGGTTCTTTTGACTTTTCAAGGAAAGAGGTAACAATTTTTTATTCTTGAAAAAGAATTTCATATCCTTGATTGAAAATCTTCTCATAATTTTGTAGGGTAGGAACACTTTTCAAGATTCTAAAATAAAAGGACTATTTTTTATGCAGTGTTCTGTTAAAAAAGCTGTTTTTCCTGTGGGAGGACTTGGAACGCGATTTTTGCCTGTCACAAAATCCAGCCCCAAAGAAATGCTTCCTGTTATTGATAAGCCGCTTATCCAATATGCGGTTGAGGAAGCCCGCGCTGCAGGGATAGAGCAATTTATCTTTGTGACCGGACGGGGCAAAAGCGCCATTGAAGATTTTTTTGATTATTCTTATGAATTGAATGCAGAGCTTCAAAAGCGCGGAAAAACCAAAGATCTTGAAATAATCAATGATCTTTTAATGGCACCTGGCCAAATTTCTTATATACGTCAGCAAGAGCCTCTGGGCCTCGGGCATGCCGTCTGGTGTGCGCGTCACTTAATTGGAGATGAGCCGTTTGCTGTTCTTTTGGCAGATGATTTGATTCAAAGTCAAACACCTTGTTTGAAGCAAATGGTGGGCGCTTATAAAAACAAAAGTTCGGGACATATGGTTGCTGTTCAAGAGGTCCCTTTGGAAGAGACACGGCATTATGGGATTTTGGAAATCGATACGATTTCGAAGCCTCTCCTTAAAGCAAAAGGGATTGTTGAAAAGCCAGAACCTCATAGAGCCCCTTCTCAGATGGCTGTGATTGGGCGGTATATTTTAGATCCTTCTGTTTTTGGGGTGCTGGAGTCTCAAGGAAAAGGCGTGGGAGGAGAAATACAATTGACGGATGCGTTGGCGAAGGGACTTACAGATTGTTCCTCTCCCATGGCACTTTACGGATTTTTATTTGAAGGAACGCGGTTTGACTGTGGAACCCGTCAGGGGCTTTTAAGGGCAACCGTTGCTTTTGCGCTTGCGCGGGAAGATTTAAAAGACGAAATGTCGGTTATTTTAAAAGATTATCAGGTTCACTCTTAAGATTACAAGGAATTATAAATGCGTCTTGCAATGATTGGTGTCGGATATGTTGGGCTTGTTTCGGGAGCTTGTTTTGCTCAATTTGGTGTTCATGTCACAGCCGTTGATAAGGACCTTCAGAAAATAAAAGATCTGCAAGGGGGGAAGATCCCTATTTATGAGCCTGGTCTTGAAGCTCTTGTTCAACAAGGATTGCAATCGGGGTGTTTGACTTTTACTGATAATCTACAGGATGCTCTCAAGGATGCAGATGCTGTCTTTATTGCGGTTGGAACGCCAAGCCGAAGAGGAGACGGTCATGCGGATTTGAGTTATGTGTTTGCAGCTGCTGAAGAGGTTGCAGAGAATTTATCTCAGCCCGTTGTTCTTGTGACAAAATCGACAGTTCCTGTTGGAACGGGGCGAAGGATTCTAGAGATCGTTGAGAAAAAGCGTCCTGACCTTAAAATTGATGTGGCGTCAAACCCTGAATTTTTAAGAGAAGGGTCTGCAATTGAAGACTTTATGCGTCCTGACCGCGTGGTTGTGGGCGCAGAAACAGAGAACGCACGCGAGGTTCTCCGGGAACTTTACCGTCCTCTTAATTTATTAGAGACACCCATTGTTTTTACCAATCTTGAAACGGCAGAACTCATTAAATATGCGGCCAATGGTTTTTTGGCGACGAAAATTGCGTTTATTAATGAAATTTCAGATGTTTGTGAAGCCTCCGGAGCGGACGTTCAGGCTGTTTCCAAAGCCATTGGTCTTGATAAACGAATTGGCGCAAAGTTTTTGCATGTGGGGCCTGGATATGGAGGTTCCTGTTTTCCAAAAGATACGTTGGCTCTTGTCAAAACAGCTCAAGATCTTCAGTGTCCTTTAAAAATTGTGGAGGCTGTTGTTGCCTCAAATGATGCCCGCAAGGAGAGTATGGTTGACAAAATAGAAGCTCTTTTTAACGGCGATCTCACGGGAAAAACCATTGGTGTTTTAGGGGTTACTTTTAAGCCCAATACAGACGATATGCGCGAGAGCCCAAGCCTTACGATTCTCCCTCTTTTGCAGAAAAAAGGGGTCCATCTAAAAGCATATGATCCTGCTGGAATGACGGAAGCTCAGAAATTTCTTTCTGAAATTTCTTGGGAAAACAATGTATATGATGCGCTTAAAGATGTCGATGCGGCCCTTATCCTCACTGAATGGAATGAGTTCAGGGCCCTTGATTTTGAGAGAATGTCTCAGATTATGAAAACCCCTCTGTTGATTGATTTTAGAAATATCTATACCTTGGATGAAATGAAGAAGACGCCTTTTACCTACGTCTCTCTCGGACGCGCTCTTGTGACGGAACAAAATTAAAATCTATGAAGAAAGGCACGACGTGCATACATTTCATCCGTCTATTTTAAGAGAATATGATATCCGGGGCGTTTTTAATGAAACGCTTTTCCCCGAGGATTTTTATGCGATTGGACGTCTTTTTGCAGAGCTCGTGCGTGAAAAAAAGAACCAAGAACAGCCGCGTATTGGCGTTGGATTCGATGGAAGACTCAGCACTCCATCCTTAGTGGAAGCCCTCCATCGGGGTCTTTTGGATGAGAAAGCCCATGTGTTTTCCATCGGGTGTGGTCCCACCCCCATGACCTCGTTTTCCCATTATGCATTGGACGTTGATGCTGTTTTAATGGTCACAGGATCCCATAATCCGGCCAACCATAATGGGGTTAAGATCACGCTTCAAAAGCACCCTTTTTATGGCCAAGAGATTCAAAATCTTTCTTTGAGGCTTAAAGATCTCCCAAAGGTATCAATCTCCCTACACACACCTTTCTTTGAAACACACGACCTCTGTGATCTCTACGTTGAAAAGCTTCTTGAGGGGTTTGGGTTTAAAAAACCCTTAAAAGTTGTCTGGGACGCTGGCAATGGCTCGGCAGGTGAGATCATCGAGCGTTTGGTTAAGTATCTTCCGGGGACACATGTTCTTCTCAACACAGAAATTGATGGAAATTTTCCGGCCCATCATCCCGACCCCACCTTGCCAGAGAACTTAGAGCAGCTTAAAGAGACTATTCTGGAAACAAAAGCAGATTTAGGATTTGCCTTTGATGGCGATGGCGATCGCTTGGGTGTCATGGATGGGAAAGGGCGAATTTTATGGGGGGATCAAGTCCTTATTCTTCTCGCAGAGGCTGTGCTTAAAGCCCTTCCCGGAGCCCCTATTATTGCGGATGTAAAAGCGAGTCAACTTCTCTTTGATAAGATTAAAGAGTTTGGGGGCGTTCCAGTCATGGAGCGCACAGGGCATTCTCTCATTAAATCAAAAATGCGCGAAATGAAGGCGCCTCTCGCGGGTGAAATGAGTGGTCATATTTTCTTTGCGGATCGTTATTATGGGTATGACGATGCCCTTTATGCAGCCCTCAGACTTCTTGAGATCTTAAATGACACAGATAAATCCTTGAGTGATCTTTATGAAGATCTTCCAAAGCGTGAAAATACCCCTGAGATCAGGATTGACAGTGCCGGAAAAGATAAAAAGAAGATTCTAAACGCTCTGAAAGAGGGTCTTTTAAAAGAAGGGATTTCTTTTAATGATCTCGATGGGATTCGTGTTTCTTTTAAAGAAGGTTGGTGGGGCATCCGGGCCTCAAATACCCAGGATGTTTTAACGATACGGGTTGAAGCTGAAACCTTAGACGGATTGATAAAACTCAAAAAAGATCTTTTTAATCGGCTCAAACCCTTTGGCATTGAGGAAAATTAACAAAAATTCCCTTGAAAGAGGGGTAAAACCTTAAGAGAATTTTGAGGGTGTTAATTCCGAGTAAAAATGATATTCTTAAAGAGTCAAAAAAATAAAAAACGAAGATTAAAAAAAATAAAAAAACCAAAACAACATCATAAACAGGAAAAAAACCTATGAAAATCAGAAAAATAACAGCGATTTCGCGTAAATATTCGGTCAACCCCGTTATTGAGAAGCTGAGCTTTTCAATACAGATCTAAAATTCGAAGCTAAGGGGTATAAAAAAATCTCTTTAAAGGGGACGCTTTGAACGCCCTGAGGGCCGAGTTTACCGCGACCTTTTGTTCGGCCG
>CANMHY010000014.1 GCA_947497675.1 Alphaproteobacteria bacterium | reverse complement strand
ACCTTGTTCAAAAAGCCCATGGAATCTAAAGGGGGACCTTTTCATCAACTTTTTAAATTTATTAGACGAAAATATTTACACACTTCAACAAAAAATCTTTGAGCATATCTTTCTTTCTGGAAGTGCTATTTTTTTTGCATCTCTTCTTGCTATTCCTCTTGGGATAACAATAACCCGTCTTCCCTTTCTCAGAAAGATTCTCTTAAGTGTTGGAAGTGTTTCTCAAACGATTCCGAGCTTAGCTTTTTTAGCTTTTCTTGTTCCTTTTATGGGACTCGGAACTATTCCGACACTCACGGTTCTTATTTTCTATGCCTTTTACCCTATATTAAGAAGCACATATGCTGGATTTCAAAACATTCCTCCAGATTGTCAAGAGGCAGCTGACAGTCTTGGTTTCTCTTCTTTTCAAAAAATATGGTTTGTTGAACTTCCCCTTGCAGCTCCCGTTCTCATATCAGGTGTACGGATTGCGACAGCTTCCATTATTGGAATTACAACAATAGCAGCTTTTGTTGGAGCTGGGGGATTAGGAGATTTTATAACACAAGGTCTTGCTCTTAATAGCACTCCTCTTATTTTGTTGGGCTCTATTCCGACTGCTTTTCTGGCGCTTGGATTTGATTATGGACTTTCTCGATTTGAAAAGCATCTCCATCACCGAAAAGAAAAAAGGAAATCTCTTGGATGGATCTCGTTTTTTTTACTCGGAAGTAGCATCTGTTATTTCTTTGTTGCAGGGGGCTATTTTTTTCTCAGAGAATACGTCTTTACACCTCTAAAACCCATTACGATAGCAAGTAAAAATTTTACAGAACAATATATTTTAGCAGAATTAATGGCTCAATTAATCGAAGCAAAAACAGACTTAAAAGTCACACGAAAACTTAACTTAGGAGCAAGCGATATTGTTCATAAAGCCCTCATAAAGGGGGAAGTTGATCTCTATCCAGAATATAGTGGAACAGCCTATCTTACAATTTTAAAAGAATCTTGGAGCCCACAAGAGACAAATATTTTTGAAAAAGTCAGACAAGTCTATAAAGAAAAATATAACCTTATATGGCTTGATCCCTTTGGATTTTCTAACTCTCAATCCCTCGCCATTAAAAAAGAGCTCGCAAAAGAGTATAAAGTGACATCCTTAACAGATCTTGAAAATCTCTCACCTCAGCTTAAAATTGCAGCTCCCCCTGAGTTTTTAAAACGTGCAGATGGTTTCCCGAATTTAAGCAAAGCCTATGGCTTAAAATTTAAAAGTATTGTTCAAATAGACATTAGCCTCCTGTATACTGTGATTAGACAGTCCAAAATAGACGTTATTGTTGCCTTTACGACAGATGGAAAAATTCCAAAATATAATTTAGTTATATTAAAAGATAATAAAAATTTCTATCCTCCTTATCATGCTGCACCCGTTATACGAAAAGAAATATGTGACGCTTACCCTGAGATTCAGGTCGTTTTATCTCCTCTTTTAGGACTCATTGACGATAAAAAAATGAGAGACCTCAATTATGAGGTTGATGTGAAAGGAGTTTCTCCTCAAAAAGCAGCCCATACCTTTCTTTTAAAGCATCATCTGTTATAATTTTTAACGAAGAAAAAAAAGCCTATGCTTGGCTCATTAGCATCTCTTGTTCAACTATTTTTAAATCCTCAGAAGATTTTATTTCAATGAATCTTACATGGGGATACATTTCTTGTAAAAATCCAAGATAAGAGGCTAACCGCTTTGGCATACTCCACATGTACCGCAGCAAGTCGATTTTAACAGCTTCTGGACACCCTTCAGAACGATCATCAATTTCTGGATTTTTATCGAAAAGACGTTTGAAAACCCGGAAATAACACATTCCCAATGGAAAATTAAAATAGAGAGCTATCTCCGCCCTCCTATACCTAATTTCCAACGATTTTAGACAGTTGCCATCAGTAATCCAAGGGGTATGCAGTTTACTCCACCACCCGCTACGAGAGACAGAAGCTCGAATTCCCGTATGATAAAGCTTAGCTTTTTGTGCTCGAAGGCATACCTCTATGTCTCACAGACTCTCACGAAAAGTCAGCTGGGCAAAAAACATTATTAAATATTGATCCAGACATCGGAAGCTTTTGACATATCGGTTTCCGTTATAGCGAGAAACACACCGTCTAAATATATGAAGAGGAAGGTGATCGGTAAGCTGTGAAAAAATTAGTTTTCCTATGTACATGTTCGGAATACTCCTGGTGAAAATACACCAAGAGTGTGAACAATCTTTCAGTTCAAGTCGATAACGCTCTAAAATCTTCTGTAACGTATGTAGGATAAGCGTTTCAGAACTTCAGATTAAATGTTTACCGGACGCCAGTGGTATTTTTTAGTTTCTTATCGGTAGGTTACCCTCAAATGACTCCTCAAACAAGAAAAAAAGGACAAAAAAAAGAAGGCCGAAGCCTTCTTTCTTCACGAAGCTTGAAAAAGCTTAGATTACTTAGCAGTAGGTGTAGCAGGTGTAGCAGACTCATCAGCTGCAGCAGCTGAAGCATCCTTAGAAGCCTCCATAGCATCCTTAGAAGCCTCCATAGCATCCGTAGAAGCAACGATCTCATCAACAGCAGCAGCTGTATGCTCGCCAGCCATTACTGGAGCAACAAAAGCACCGAGAACCAAAGCCAAAGCAGCAAATTTTACGAAGTTCATTTCACATTCCTCATGGTTAAAAAATAAAAACATATAATTATTAACATACGCAGAGCGAGATTGGGAAGCCATATCTTTTGATTTTTCCTAAAAATTAGACAAAAATAAAAAGCTAAGACCCACAAATCTGTCTCATGCGACTCTTTCTTACATCTAATTTTTTACCTTTGCAAGATGAAGATCATCAATATTCAAAAAATATTAATAATTCTTCCAAAATTTTATTTTGATAGAAGACCTCTTCCTCCTCTCAATAAGCTTTCCAGCTCATCCCCCCCCTTTTTCTTGATCTTTCTCTCAAAAGGAGACCTCTTAAAGAAAAGAGAGAAAACTCTTCTGATCTTGCCAAAAAAAGATTTTCAAGGTAGAGGAGAGGACAGAGAACTTTAAATCTATGGTATGTTCTCCTGACAAATATCTTTTTATTTTTTTAAAATGGAGATCACGCGTGTCCTCAAAGAACCTTAAAAATTCTCCCCTCTCACCTTCCCTGGAGAATCTCTATAAAGCCTATGAAAGCATGTACCTCATCCGCCGATTTGAAGAAAAAGCGGGTCAGCTTTATGGAATGGGCTTTATTGCCGGGTTTTGCCATCTTTACATTGGCCAAGAAGCTGTTGTTATTGGACTTCAACAAGCTGTGACGACAAACGATAGTATTATCACCTCTTACCGGGACCACGGTCATATGCTGGCCTGTGACATGTCTCCGGGAGGCGTTATGGCAGAATTAACAGGTCGAAGCGGTGGATACTCTAAAGGAAAAGGGGGATCCATGCATATGTTCTCCCGGGAAAAGAAATTTTATGGCGGACATGGCATCGTGGGTGCTCAAGTTCCCATTGGAACAGGTCTTGCTCTTGCCCATCAGTATAAGAATGATAATGGGATTTGCTTTACCTATATGGGAGATGGAGGATCGAACCAAGGTCAAATGTTTGAGGCCTTCAACATGGCGGCTCTTTGGAAACTTCCTGTTCTTTACATCATTGAAAACAATCTTTATGCGATGGGAACGTCCCTCGATCGTCATGCCGCTGTCACAGACCTGTCAACGCGCGGAAGTGCGCAAGGGATCCCTGGAAAGAGTGTCGATGGAATGGATTATCTGGCCATGCGCGAGGCAGCCTTAGAGGCTGCCTCCTATGTTCGCTCTGGGAAAGGCCCTTTTGTTCTTGAGGCAAAAACTTACCGCTATCGTGGTCACTCCATGTCGGACCCTGCAAAATATCGCTCCAAAGAGGAAGTCGAAGATATCAAGTCCCACCATGACCCTCTCTCTATTCTTGAAGCTGAAATCCTGCGTCAAGGAGGCGATAAAGATCATCTTGAATCCATAACAAAAGACGTTAAAAAGAAAATTGACGCGGCCGTTGAATTTGCAAAGGAAAGTCCCGAGCCTTCTGAGAGCGAACTTTTTACCGATATTTTAGTGTGAGGATAATATGACAGTAGAAAAAATGCCAGAAACCATCACTGTTCGAGAAGCTCTTCGGGATGCAATGGCGGAAGAAATGCGCCAAAACCCCAATGTATTCCTCATGGGAGAAGAGGTGGCCGAATATCAAGGGGCCTACAAGGTCAGCCAAGGTCTTTTAGAGGAGTTTGGCTCTAAACGCGTCATCGACACCCCGATTACGGAAGCTGGCTTTGCAGGCGTTGGTGTTGGGGCAGCCTTTGGCGGACTGTCTCCCATTGTGGAATTTATGACCTTTAACTTTTCCATGCAGGCCATCGATCAAATTATTAACTCCGCAGCAAAGACGCTCTACATGTCGGGGGGACAAATGGGATGTCCCATTGTCTTTCGAGGCCCTAATGGATCCGCAGCACGGGTCGGGGCGCAACACTCTCAATGTTTCGCAAGCTGGTACGCCCACTGCCCAGGACTTAAAGTGGTCTCTCCTTATAATGCCATTGATGCCAAAGGCCTTCTTAAGGCTGCCATCAGAGACCCCAACCCTGTTGTTTTTTTAGAAAATGAACTTCTTTATGGTCAACGGTTTGAAGCCCCTCCTTCTGGATCCGATTTTATTCTCCCCATTGGAAAAGCGCATATTGAACGGCCTGGAAAAGATGTGACTTTGGTTGGCTTTTCCATTATGGTAGGATATGCATTGGAAGCAGCTGAAGAACTTGCAAAAGAAGGCATTGATGTGGAAGTGATAAACCTAAGATCATTGCGTCCCTTAGACCTTGAGACAATTTTTGAATCTGTTCGCAAAACAAATCACTGTGTTACCCTTGAAGAAGGGTTTCCCTATGCTGGAATTGGCTCAGAACTCTCGGCTCAAATTATGGAACACATGTTTGATTTTTTGGATGCTCCCGTCTTAAGAGTCACCGCAAAAGATGTTCCTCTGCCCTATGCGGCAAATCTTGAACGTCTTGCGATTCCACGAAGTCCAGAAATTGTTCAAGCTGTCAAAAATGTTCTTTATAACGCTTAGAGGTATCCTAAAATGACCATTGAAATCCTCATGCCTGCTCTGTCTCCCACCATGACAGAAGGAAATCTTATCAAATGGCTCAAAAAAGAAGGCGACTCCCTTAAGTCCGGAGATGTCCTCGCCGAAATCGAGACCGACAAGGCAACCATGGAAGTTGAGGCGGTGGATGAAGGCGTTCTTGGTAAAATTTTGATTTTGGGCGGCACAGAGGGTGTTAAAGTCAATACGCCCATTGCGCTTATCCTTGAAGAAGGAGAGACGATAGCCGATCTCAAAATTCAAGAAGCTCCTCAAAATTCCGCCCCAACCCCCCCCGAAAAATCCCTGCCTATTTCTCCCTCCTCTCCTTCTAAAGTTCAAGAAAAAACGCCTCCTTCAGGAAATTCTCAAGATCGCATTTTTTCAAGTCCTTTGGCCCGTCGCCTGGCCCTTGAAAAGAATCTTGATCTTTCAACAGTTCAAGGATCGGGTCCCCGCGGTCGCATTGTTAAAAAAGATGTTGAAGAGATTTCTAAAAAACCAGCGCCTCTCTCATCCTCTTCCGATTCAGCCTTTGAGGATGTTGCCTTAACAACAATGCGCAAAGTCGTGGCCAAACGCCTTACGGAATCAAAACAAACCGTTCCTCATTTTTACGTCAGTATGGACGTTGAAATAGACGCTCTTTTAAAGCTTCGGAAGGACCTCAATGACGGCCTTGAGACTGCCAAAGTATCGGTAAACGACTTTCTTATCAAAGCCTGCGCCAGAACTTTAATGGATGTCCCTGAGGCAAATGCCTCTTGGATGGAGACCTTTATCCGCCTCTATAAAACCGCCGACGTCTCGGTCGCGGTTTCTCTTGAATAGGGTCTCATTACCCCTATTGTTCGGAACGCTCAATCAAAATCAATTCTTGAGATCTCTGCCGAAATGAAAACCCTTCGTGAGAAAGCCCAGATGGGCAAGTTGCTGCCTTCTGAATTTCAAGGCGGAAGCTTTAGTCTTTCAAACATGGGAATGTATGGTGTAACGTCATTTTCAGCCATTCTTAATCCGCCTCAAGGATGCATCTTAGCGGTTGGAGCAGGTTCTGAAACAGCAGTTGTTCGGGCAGGGGTTCTCACTGTCGCAACCATGATGACCCTTACACTTTCTGTAGATCATCGTGCCATTGATGGCGCTATCGCCGCCCAGTTTTTGAAAACGCTTAAAAACTATATTGAGAATCCGGTTTTGATTTTAGCGTAATTCTTTATAATTTTAGGAAAGACACATGTCTCATTTTGATCTTATTATTCTTGGCGGCGGTCCTGGCGGGTACGTTTCCGCTATTAAAGCCGCACAACTTGGCTTAAAGACAGTCCTGGTTGAAAAAGAAACATTGGGGGGTGTTTGTCTTAACTGGGGATGCATTCCCACAAAGGCCCTTCTAAAAACTGCCGAAGTTCTTGAAACGATCAAAAAAGCCTCCGATTTTGGGATTGAAATTAAAGAAAAGCCTGTCCTTAATCTTCCAAAGGCTGTTGAAAGATCGCGTCAAATTTCGCTTCAGTTGACACAAGGAATCGCTTTCCTTTTAAAAAAAAATAAAGTCACGCACATTAAAGGGCACGGACAGCTCAAGGGACCCCGCGAAATCCTCGTGGAATCTTCCGATAAAACACAAACTTCCCTAACGGCCCCTCACATTATTCTTGCAACGGGCGCACGTGCACGTCTTCTTCCCATGATCAATATGGAAAAAGATTCAAAGTTCTTTTGGACCGCCAAAGAAGCGATGACACCTGAAAAACTTCCCAAATCCCTTCTCATTTTAGGATCGGGGGCCATTGGCATGGAGTTTGCAAGTTTTTATCGTTCTTTAGGGGTTGACGTTACGGTTGTTGAAATGTTGGATCGTATTCTTCCTCAAGAAGACCGTGAGATTTCGGAAATTGCTCATAAATTGTTTCAAGAAAAGGGAATCAAAATTCTAACGGAGACAAAATCAACCTCTTTTACCCCCCAAAAAGATCTCATCTCTGTGTCAGTTGAGACAAAAGGCGTCTCTCAAACCCTTTCTGTAGAAAAGGTTCTTCTTGCGATCGGAATTGAAGCCAATACTCAAAACATTGGACTTGAGACAACTGCCATAAAACTTGAAAAGGGTCACATCCTCACAAATGATTTCTGTGAAACCCATGAAAAAGGTGTTTATGCCATTGGTGACGTTGCAGGCCCTCCTTGGCTTGCCCATAAGGGCAGTCACGAAGGAATTTTAGCCGTGCGTCATATCAAAGGAGAGACTGTACATCCTCTCGATCCTACAAAAATCCCAGGATGTATCTATTCCATTCCTCAAATTGCGAGCGTTGGACTTACAGAAGAAAAAGCAAAATCACTGGGATTCACGATAAACGTTGGTCGCTTTCCTTTTTCTGCCAATGGAAAAGCGCTTGCCCTAGGGGAGCCCGAGGGAATGATTAAAACCGTCTTTGACTCAAAAACAGGAGAATTGTTAGGGGCTCATATGATTGGAGCTGAGGTTACGGAACTCATCCAAGGATTTACATTAGCAAGAACGTTAGAGGCTACAGAGGCGGAGATCATGGAAACGGTCTTCCCCCATCCAACGCTTTCTGAAATGATGCATGAATCGACCTTACAAGCTTTTAACCAAGCCATTCATATATGATAGCGCCCCCACCGTCTCTTCAGAGCAAGCCTTCTTGGATTCGCGTAAAAGCCCCTCAATCTCCTGAGTATCATCGCACCAGAGAGCTCATGCGGCAGCTTAAACTAAACACCGTGTGTGAAGAGGCAGCCTGCCCCAACATTGGAGAATGCTGGAGCAAAAAACATGCCACTGTTATGATTCTCGGAAGCACGTGTACACGTGCCTGTGCCTTTTGTAATGTTAAAACTGGTCGTCCTGACCTCTTGGATCCTCATGAACCAGAACATGTGGCAAAAGCTGTTCAAACACTCGGTCTTTCCCATGTGGTGGTGACCTCCGTTGACAGAGACGACCTTGAAGACGGCGGAGCTTATCACTTCGCCCGTGTTATTGAATCGATTCGCAGCAGCTCTCCCTTGACGACCATTGAAGTGCTCACGCCTGATTTTTTAAGAAAAGAAGGTGCTCTTGAAATTGTCGTGAAGGCTAAACCTGACGTTTACAATCATAATCTTGAAACTGTTCCACGCCTTTATGCCACCATACGTCCCGGAGCACGGTATTTTCATTCCCTCCATCTCCTAGCAAAGGTCAAAGAGCAAGATCCGACTATTTTTACAAAGTCAGGTTTGATGGTTGGGCTCGGAGAAACACGGGAAGAGCTCTATCAAGTCATGGACGATTTAAGGTCGGCCTCCGTCGACTTTATAACCCTCGGACAGTATTTACAACCCACACCCAATCACCATCCTGTGATGCGCTTTGTGGACCCCGAAGAATTTGAATCCTATGCTCAAATGGCACGTGGGAAGGGGTTCCGTATGGTTTCCGCCTCCCCTCTCACACGATCTTCTTATCATGCCGATACGGATTTTAAAAAACTAAAAGAATCCGCTCTCCCATCCCTTAAAAATAGAGATTCCTTAAAATCAAATGTCCACGCTTCACCATACTGAAATTATCTCTCTTCCGATTCTCAAGCTTTATGAGCTCATAACCGATGTTGAAAAATATCCTGAATTTCTTCCCTGGTGCCACTCCGCAGTCCTCCTTGAAAAGTCAGCCACACATATGATTGCAGATCTCTGTATTGGGGTATCCTCCTTTAAAGGAACCTTTCGATCTTCTGTCTCCTTAACCCCGTGTTCTAAAGTTGAAGTTCATTATGGAGACACCTCTAAAAATAC
>CANMHY010000013.1 GCA_947497675.1 Alphaproteobacteria bacterium | reverse complement strand
TTCGTTTCTAATTTTTCCTGTTAACCTCAGTTAAATCAAGGTCTCCAGGAGTTTTCTGTCAGACACTATTTACAAAAAATTGAGCTTTTTCCTGGCTTCTTTTTTCGAAAAGAGATGAAGGAGAGAGTTTATTGATCTCTTGAATTTCTTTGTCTTCAACGACATATTGCGTTTTTTTAAAAAGAAGATAACTCTCATTTGACTCAAAATGAGCATACTGACTGTAAAAAGTGTACTGGGGAATGAGAAAGTTGGTTATCGCACCCAAGAAAAAAATGGAGGCAATAAGAATAATGAGAGAGGCAACGAAACATGAGATAAGCGTATAGAGCTGAAAAAGATTCTTAAACATGTTTCTTTTCTTTTTAAAAAATAAGAAAAAAAGAATGCTAAATTTTTAAGCTGCCACGACCCCTTCTTGCCGAATTTCGATTTCTTCTACAATTTCCTCAATACTTTCCATTATTTCATCCTCTTCAAATGAATCACGCGAGGACGTTTCACGGCAAATATAGGGCATGACGTCTTTAAGGTCGATAAAGTTATCAGATTGGCGACGGAGATCGTCAGAAATCATCGGAGGGTTTGAGCGAATTGTACTCACAACAGTAGTTCGAACGCCTTTACGTTGAACAGCCTCAAGAAGCGGCTTAAAATCGCCATCTCCTGAAAACAAAAGAATATGATCAATCTTATCCGCCATTTCCATCATATCAATCGCAAGCTCAATATCCATGTTTCCCTTGATGCGACGACGTCCCATGGAATCTGTATATTCTTTCAAGGGTTTTGTAACCATTGTGTAGCCGTTGTAATCCAACCAGTCTACAAGAGGACGAATGGGAGAATATTCTTGATCATCTAAAAGAGCTGTATAATAAAAAGCCCTTACCATCACGCCTTTTTCAGCAAAAAAAGTAAGCAATTTTTTATAATCTATATCAAAGCCTAAGGTTTTTGCAGCAGTATGAAGATTTGCACCATCAATAAAAAGCGCGATTTTTTCTTGTTTATAAAATATCATATTTAACCTCAAATTTACGGTACAAAGTTCTATGAAAAGTGTTATATGCAAGTTTAGGTCTTTAACAACTAAAAACTCCCTGCAAAATCACATTGAATTATAAAGACTTAACATCTTTTGTCAAGATAGAGCAAAGATCAATCTTTTGATTTAACAGAAAACTTGATCTGCTAAATTATCTTTGGTGAATATATCTACAAGATAAATAGTATTCAAGCAAAATTAAAAGAAAATTATAATATTTAGAATGATTTAAGAGAAGGAGTGTTAAAATGCAGCTATCTGAGTTCAGATTTTGTGATTACAAAACAAAATTGCATTCTGTAAGAGACCTGTTTGGAATTGATTGGGATGTCTCAGTTCCCGTTTTTGAAGAAAAAAATCCCTTAGTTCCCAAGATTGACCCCTTTTATATCTTCAATTCTGAAGTCACAAAAAGTATTTTGGCAGGCTTTCTTTATAATCTCCGCGTTCTTCTTCATGGATTGCATGGGACGGGAAAGTCTACCCACATCGAACAAGTAGCAGCACGCTTAAATTGGCCGTGTCTTCGCATTAATCTTGACGGACACATTACGCGTTCAGACCTTTTAGGAAAAGATGTCATTCGTCTTGAAAAGGGACATCCCGTCAGCTGCTATCAGCTCGGCATTCTTCCTTGGTCTTTAAAAAACCCTGTTGCCCTCATTTTAGATGAATATGATGCCG
Source organism: Alphaproteobacteria bacterium (assembly GCA_947497675.1). Classification (GTDB taxonomy): domain Bacteria; phylum Pseudomonadota; class Alphaproteobacteria; order 16-39-46; family 16-39-46; genus 16-39-46. Next base: position 7,329 of record CANMHY010000013.1, on the reverse strand, counting down.
CCCGTCCAGAAGTTCTATTCGTTATTCAGCGACTTCTTGAACAAGATGGAAAATTAATTCTTTTAGATGAGAATGTCACGCTTACGCCTCATCCTCAATTTCGCCTCTTCGCAACGATTAATACGTTAGGTCTCGGAGATACGACTGGTCTTTATTTTGGAACACATCCTCTTAACCAAGGTCAACTCGACAGATGGAATTTAATTGCCCATCTCTCATACTTTTCATTTGAAAAAGAAATGGCTCTCGTTAAAGCAAAAGTTCCTCTCTTGGGCACTCCTGAATTCAAAGAAATCGTAAAGTCCATGATAGCCTTTGCCGATTTAACAAGACAAGGGTTTAAAAATGGTGATCTTGGATTACCGATGTCCCCAAGAAGCGTTATTTCGTGGGGAGAAAACATTGACATTTTCAAAGACGTTAAAGAGGCTCTTACACTCAGTTTTTTAAATCGATTTTCAGAAGAGGATCAAAAACTATTGGAAGAATACTATGAACGCGCGTTTGAATGACTTATATTCTTTTAAAAACAGCCGCAAAAAATCCATCCGTTTGCGTTTTTGAAACATCTAACTTTAAAAACTTTCCATCAAAGAAAACATCAGCCTCCTCAAAACACGAAGATGCTTCTTCTAAGATAAACTGATCCTCACAGCTTTTTAAAAACTGAGTCACAACATCCTCATTTTCCTCTTGAAACAAAGAACACGTTGCATAGACGAGTCTACCTCCTTTTTTAACCGATTGAGAGGCTTTCATCAAAATCTCCAATTGGCGTTTTTGAAGTTCTTCGATATCCGAAATTTTTAATTTCCATTTCTGGTCTGGGTTTCGGCGCCAAGTCCCCGATCCTGAACAAGGAACATCTGCAAGAACACGATTAAAACTCCCTTTTTGACGCTTCAACCACTTATCATTCTCGCCATTTTCTAAAACACGTGTTTCCACAATGTGTACCCCAGCCCGACGAAACCTTTCTTTGGCCTTTTGCAATCTAACCGCATTAATATCAGTTGCAAGCAGAGATCCTTTATTGTCCATAAGCGCTGCAAGTCCCAATGACTTTCCACCAGCCCCTGCACAAAAATCAAGGATCCGGTCTCCGGACCGCGGAGACACTAAGAAAGAAATCAACTGAGATCCTTCGTCTTGAACTTCAATTTCTCCCCTCTTAAATAAGGGGTTAAGGCTTAAATCAATCCGCTTTGAAAGCCGAACACCTATTGGCGAATGAGGCGTTGGAAACGCCTCAATTCCTTCTGTATCAAAATATCTTAAAACATCTTCTCTGTTGGCTTTGAGTGTATTAACACGAAGGTCAAGGGAGGCCTCTGTCATAAGACCTTTCAATTTGGCTTCAAATTTTTCTTGAAAAGGCTCAGATCTTTCTAAAAAGGGTTCTATCTCTTTGGGGTAACTTAAATGGGCCCACCGCGGGATATCATTCGTAAGGCGAAGTTTTTTTAAAAACTTCATTTCATCTTTGGTGAGTCCTGAGAGATGATAGAGACCGCCATCACAAATTGCGATCATTTCGTCAAAGGAATATTTTAAAAAGAAAAGAGCATAAAGAATAACTTCTTTCTCATAATAATTGCGCTCTCCCCCAAATTGCGCACCATAAAAAAGGAGAGGGCCCCGTTTTCTGAGGAGCGCATAAAGGTGATCACTTAAATAGCGTCGATCCTTTGACCCCATATAGCGCCTTTTACGAACATAGTTTGATACAACTTTATCCGCCGGAAGATTTTGAAATTCAAAAACTTCTCTTAAAACTTCGGACAGAGCTTTGAGACGTGCTTCAGGAGTCATTTTTCAACCTCTAGGTTTCCTCTAAAATAGGATGTATGCTTGTCACGATTCGGAAGAAAGGTCAAATCTCCTTTCCAAAAATGTCTCAGAAAAATCAACAAAGGAATTTGAACGTCTTATTTCGGTTCTTTATGAGAGATCATTTTAGCAACAATAGGAAGACTTCCTGCGCTCAAAAGCCACTGCATCTCAAACAAGTAAGAAGGCAGTCGCGTCAAAAAAAACTTCTGGAAAAGACTCTGAATTAAAAATATAAAAGCAAGACATCCTAAAGCACCAAAAAGGCCACGACATTGTGAAAACTCACCACCATTTCCCAAAATCCCCCACGCTAAAGAAAACCCCATAAGGGCATAATAAGCCATCCAGACGTGTGCAAGAACTTCTCCGTGATATCCAAGAAACCCTAAAAACAACGAAGCGATTGCAAAAAAACAAGCCCCGATAAATATTAGCCTGAATTTTGGATCAAAAGCATCTAATTTTCGAAAAAATTGAACATAAAGAGCAAGTGTTAAAACACCAAAACCAATACTTCCGAAGACATCAATCCACGTATGATACCTCAAGTAAACAAGGGCCCATCCACACCCTGCAAGGAGAATCAAAGAAAGACCTTTCAAGGGAAGAGACGAGGTTTTATAAAAAAACCATCCATAAAAAACAACAGCAGATTGCATATGACCACTCGGAAATGCAAACCCTACTTTTTCGAGATGCGGCGCGAGGGGAACCTGAAACATTGATTTTAAGAGTGTATTAAAGATCATCGTCAACAGAAGCAAAGAGAGGGCACTTCCAAAGTTATCCTTTTTTCCCATTATAAATCCAAAGACAATGATCGGAATGATGATAAATTCTTGGCTAAAGAACAAAAAAAACTTTGCCCCATAAAAAAAAGAAGTAGAAAGAAGCTCATTCATTACATTGTTCCTTATCTATCTAAGAATTATTTCCACCCATAGAATATCCTTAAAAGAATGTAACCTATACGTCCAATAGAACTTGCACAAGTCTAACCTTTTATGGCATAAAATTTGAGAAGGAATATTCTAAACTCATTCTTAAAACTTCAAAAAGAACCCCTTAAAATGAAAACTAAAGCCGCTATTTTCTTACTCGTCACCGTTTTTTCAGCCCTGACTTATTTTTTACTGATGCCGAAAAGTTATTATTTTTTTTCGGAAAAATTTGATGCGTGGAACTCTCAACTTATAAGATCTGTTCTCCATTCTGGACGTTTTCTCTTAGATCCCTGCTTTAAAAGCAATTGTTATAAATCCCTTACCAGTAAAACCCCTTTAGATGTCGTCATCCCTTTGGTTGAAAAAGATCTCATAACGGCAGAAAAAACTGTGGAAAGTATTCGGGCCATGGTTTTACATCCCATTCAAAATATTTATATTGTTGCCCCAGAGTCTGAAAAAATCAGATCTTTTTGTCACCAGCAGGGGTGTATTTTTATTTTAGAAAATGAAGCCGTCGAGAACTATGAAGAACTTAAAAAGCAAGGAGGATGGATTCTTCAACAATTTATTAAACTAAACGCGGATCAATATACACAAAGTGATAATATTCTCGTTGTGGATGGCGATACCGTTTTTTTAAGACCTCAAGTTTTTATTGATGATACAAAAAATACTTATACTTTTCATATTCATTCTGATTACACAGATATCAGAAAAAAATTTACACGAGATCTTTTTAAGACCAATCAATATTTTAAGCTTGATTTTATAAGCCACCATATGGTTTTCAAACGAAAATGGCTTAAAGAACTTAAGGAAAAAATCTCTGAAATAAACAAGTGTTCCTGGCAAAAAGCTCTTCTTAACCAGGCTACACTCAATAAAATGGGTTTTTCTGAGTATGATATCTATGCCCATTATGTATTCTCAAAATATCGAGATTTTACACGTTTACGTTCAAGTGCAAATACCTTCATCTTTAGAGATAAATTTCAGTTTTTTGAGCTTTATCGTAGTATTTATTCTGCTGATTATAAAAGTGTAAGTTCCCATCATTTTACAAATTTTACATCTTACTAGCACAAAGCAAAAATTTGCATCTCATCTTTCCGCGTTTCTTTTTGCACTCTCGCCGTTTGCAACGCTTTTTTCTTTACCATATCCTAAGGCAATTACGTAAAGCTCGCTGGATTCTTTACGACTTGCAGGAGGTTTTGCATGATGAACTTTCTCAAAATCCTGTTTTAGAAGACGCAGAAGATCTTTCTCCGTCCCCCCTTGAAATACTTTTGCGACAAAAGCCCCTCCTGGTTTTAAAATATGCTGCGCAAAGTCATAGGCAGCTTCAACCATTCCAACAATACGCAAATGGTCTGTGGCCGCATGCCCCGTGGCGGAAGGTGCCATATCCGAGAGGACAACATCTACTTTTCCTCCAATTTGTTCTTCAAGATTTTTGAGGACAGCGTCGTCCATAAAATCACCTTCAAAAATAACCGCACCCTCTAAAGCCTCCATAGGAAGAATATCAAAGGCAAAAACAGAAGGGTTTTCAGACGTACTTTTTACAAGAGGCACGGCAACTTGGGTCCATCCTCCGGGGGCTGCCCCCAAATCAAGAACTGTCAGGGATGGTTTTAAAAAATGATATTTTTCATTTAATTCAAGAAGCTTATAGGCCGCTCGTGAACGATATCCTTCTTTTTTTGACCTTAAAACATAAGGATCTTTTATTTGACGTTGAAGCCATCTCCGAGAAGATTCAGATCTTTTTGGGTCTTTATGAAGACGCATGGTGTCAAAACACTTTCTTATTAAAAATAAAAATTATTTTTCATCCTTCTAAGATACGGCCAGTGTCTTTTAAAAACAAGCTGGAATAGTCAAGACTGTGTTTCCCATATTTACCCTTTTAATATCTTTCTTTTTTTTCTTTTCTTGATAAAGTAAAATTACAAAAATATCTTACCACTGTCAGAGACGTCTGTCTACGATTCTTGTTTTCAATTTAACTAAAGGCTGGGATTTCCGTGATTCATTTTCTCAATAAAATTAAACATCACCTCTTTTCTTCAAAAAAGGGACTTCTGCTTGGTGTCGGTATTGTTTGTTTCCTTTTAAATGGATGCGCTGAAAAACCCCACTCCCCCCTCACGATCGAAACACTCCCAGCCCCGGCCCTTGAAACCCCTCTGTTAACAGAAGCACCCAAAAAACCGCCTCTGTCCGCTGTTTTTAAAGTTGCCCTTCTCCTTCCCCTCACGGGTGAAAAACAAGCCCTTGGAGAGGCCCTCCTAAAAGGCGCCGAACTCCGTTTTTTTAATCAAGGAGCTCCCTTTCTTGAACTCCTTCCGACGAATACACAAGCAAAAGAATCCAATGAAAAAGAAATTGGCGCCCTAAAAGCGCTCTCTAATCTCCTTGAAAGAAATGATATTGATCTCATTTTGGGGCCTCTCATGGCCGACGATGTTACTGCAATCACCCCTCTGGCTTGGGAAAAAGGAATCCCCATCATTTCCTTTTCCAACATGCCTCAAGTGGCTGGAGACAACGTCTTTATCATGGGATTCTCCCCCGAAGATCAAATAAAGAAAGCCATAGAATATGCCCTCTCTCAAAATATCACACAATTCCTTGCCATCGTTCCTTTGGGGGAATATGGACGACTCGTTGTCCAATCTTTGAGACAAGGTCTTTACGCAAGCTCAAGTGCAAAATTAAAGGACGTTATCTACTACGATCCCAACGGTACAGATCTCGATGAAAAACTTAAAACCATCAATCTCACTGACATTCAAGCCATTGTCATTCCGGCAGGGGGCACACGTCTTCTGCAAATTGTTGACTTTTTGACACAAGATCCTCTTTATCAAACCATAAAGCCCCGTCTCATTGGGTCTGGACAATGGGATGAGCCGTCGATTTTTCAAAATCAGCTTCTCCAGGGAGCTTGGTTTGCAGGAACACGGTCACCTCAATGGGATACCTTCTCAGAAGCCTATCACACAGCCTATGGATCAGAGCCTCCGCGTGTTTCTTCTTTAGGGTATGATGCCCTCATGGTAGCTGCCGCCGTTGCAAGAGACCCTCAAAAAGCAGTGAGTCAATCTCTGATGCGTCTTCAAGGATTTGAGGGGGTTGAAGGAAGGTTTTCCTTCACGCCTCAAGGAAATATTCTTCGAGAGTGGCACGTTTTTGAAATTGACGCTCGTGTTCCTCATTTTTACAAACAGGTCGACCAAAAAAGAATATGAAAATTATTATTTTTAAAAGAACGACTGCAATGTTTAGATGTGATACTTAAGAGATTACTCAATTACTCCCGGCAAAGCTGGGAGGTTGAATCATGACCGCTAAAAACGATGTGGAGCTTCACTTTAATTGAAGCGCCATTTCTTTTCTTTACTATCTTTACTAAGAAAAGATAATTCGATATAGTTTCTTAGTATGAAGGGCTTAAGAAAAGGTGGCTTATGAATAAAAGAATAGGGATATACATTACACAAAAGGTCTCCGGTGAGTCATATAAAGCATATGTTCCTGCAAAACTACCCCCTGAGCCACCCATAGAACTCACGATGCTTTATCCTTACCTCGAAAAAGCAACACTGGCTTTAGCTGAGTTAAATAGTATTCATAAGACCATTCCTAATACAGCGCTCTTTATCTACATGTATGTACGTAAAGAAGCTTTGCTTTCAAGTCAAATTGAAGGAACGCAGAGCTCTTTCTCCGATCTAATGCTATTTGAACATAATCAAAAACCTAAAGTCTCAATTGAAGATGTAGAAGCGGTATCTAATTATGTTAAAGCTATAAACTATGGCTTAGAGCGCTTAAAAGATGATTTTCCTTTGTCTCTTAGACTTTTAAAAGAAATACACGGTATTTTGCTTTCTGGAGGTAGGGGATCAAGCCAAACGCCTGGAGAATTTAGAAGATCACAAAATTGGATTGGCGGCACAAGGCCAGGCAATGCTCTCTTTATTCCTCCTCCAGTAGATCATTTAAGTGATTGCCTTAGCGATTTTGAAAGATTCCTTCATGATGAACGCCTACCCGTTCTCATAAGAGCAGGATTGGCTCATGTTCAATTTGAAACAATACACCCTTTTTTAGACGGTAATGGAAGACTTGGAAGGTTGTTGGTAACCTTGCTTCTATGTACGAATGGTATGCTTGATGAGCCAATTCTTTACTTAAGCCTTTATCTTAAGAAAAATCGTCATAACTATTATGAGCTGCTGCAAGAAGTCAGGGAATCCGGCACTTGGGAAACATGGCTAGAATTTTTCCTCATTGGTATCGAGAAATCTTCAAAACAAGCCATTCAAACAGCAAAAAACATTAATGATCTTTTTGCAAAAGATAGTGAGAAAATATCTCATTTGGGCCGCGCTAGATTTTCATGTGAACAAACACTTGAGTACATGAAAAAGCTACCGCAAGTGACAGTTCCACTTCTTGCCAAAGAATTGCAAATGACTCAGCCTACAGCAAGAAGCGCATTAAATCACCTGAATTCTATTGGTGTACTCACAGAAGT